>NZ_KV788160.1:0-84972 GCF_001807205.1 Corynebacterium sp. HMSC05D03
ATCGGTTTATCCACACGAAATGTCCCTTAAGCCGGCGATCCACTTGCCCTGTCGAGGTTCGATGCCACATGAGAAGGGGTGTCTGCCGTCGTCGTCGGCTAGGGCGTCAGCGTGATCAATCGCGCCGGTTGACGGATGGATCACTTAGAGGTTGTGCCACAGCCTCATCTACGTGTGCCACGCTGCCTAGCCTTTCGCGGGGTATCTGAGAAAGCACTCACTCATATGGGCGTCTCCCTTCGCGCTCACCCGGAGCACGCGTGGTCACTGATTGACGTCCACGGTGAGCGCGAAGGGCGAATAAGGGAGAACGAAGGGCGGGCGGATGAGCGCGACGGGCGGGTGGGGGAGATGATGTAGGCACGCGGCGCAGCTGTTGTGCGCCCTCTCCCTACTAGCAAGAAAAGGCCCCGGCCACCGCACTCGCTGTGAGTTCGTGGTGGCCGGGGCCTTGCTCGGCGCTGGGCTGTGTGCCAGCGCCTTCGGCTTTAAGCGCCTTTAGACGTCGAAGGCTTCCTCGAGCAGGTTCTTCTGCTCAATCTGGTGGACCTTCGCGTTGCCGGTGGCAGTCGAGGACTGCGAGCGGCGGGAGACGCGGACCAGCTCCGGCATATCCGGGATGAGCTCACGCAGGTGCTCGTTGTAGAACGGCCACGGGCCCTGGTTGGCCGGCTCGTCCTGTACGAAGCGAATCTGCGTTGCGTTCGGGTAAGCCTCGAAAGCCTCACGCAGGCGATTGAACGGAATCGGGTGGAGCATCTCCACGCGGACGATGGCGATGTCATCGCGGCCATCGGTTTCCTTCTTCTTGGCCAGCTCCCAGTAGAGCTTGCCGGAAACCAGCATGATGGTCTTGACCTTGTCAGTATCGCCGACCTTCTTGCCGTTGATGTCTACGAAGTTCGGGTCGTTGATAACGGACTGGAACTTCTTGACCTCAGTGAAGTCCTCCACGGAGGAGGTTGCGGCCTTGTTGCGCAGCATGGACTTCGGGGTGAAGACCACCAGCGGGCGCTTCATCTCACCAAGAGCCTGGCGGCGCAGCAGGTGGAAGTGGTTAGCCGGGGTGGAAGGCTGAGCCACGGTCATGGAGCCCTCAGCGCACAGCTGCAGGAAGCGCTCGATGCGTGCGGAGGAGTGGTCCGGGCCCTGGCCCTCGTAGCCGTGCGGCAGCAGCAGGATCAAGCTGGAGAGCTGGCCCCACTTGGCCTCACCGGAGGAGACATACTCATCGATGATGGTCTGCGCACCGTTGGCGAAGTCACCGAACTGTGCCTCCCAGGCCACCACGGCATCCGGGTTACCCACGGTGTAGCCGTACTCATAGCCCATGCCGGCGTATTCGGTCAGGGCCGAGTTGTAGACCATGAACTTACCGCCATTGCCCTTGGACTCAGCCAGGCGGGCGATTGGGTTGAACTCGTTGCCCGTGCGCGGGTCGAAAGCCACAGCGTGGCGCTGGGTGAAGGTGCCGCGGCGGGAATCCTCACCGGCCAGGCGTACAACCTTGCCGGAGTTAGCCAGGGAACCGAAGGCGATGAGCTCGCCCCAGCCCCAGTCGATGCCTCCCTCGCGCGAGGACTTCTGGCGCTCCTTGGCCACCTTGGCCACGCGCTTGTGGTACTCGAAGCCCTCCGGCGGGTTGCCGTAGGCATCACCAATCTCGGCGATCTCCTCAGCGGTAATGGAAGTGTCCAGACCGCGGGTCAGCTCCTGGGAGGAGGTGATACCAGTCTGCTCCTTCGGGCCAGCCTCTTGTGCCTTCTTGTGGTCAGCGAAGACGGACTCCATCTGGTCGTGGAAGTCACGTGCAGCTGCCTCTGCCTCTTCATCGGAGAGGTCACCGCGGCCGATGAGCTCTTCGGTGTAGCGCTCACGGACGGACTTGTGGTCATCGATGATGTCGTAGAGACGTGGCTGGGTCATGGACGGGTCATCGGCCTCATTGTGGCCGCGCAGGCGGTAGCAAACGAGGTCAATGAAGACGTCCTTGCCAAAGCGGCGGCGGTACTCGGTGGCCAGCTTGCCCACCCAGACAACAGCCTCCGGGTTGTCGCCATTGACGTGGAAGACCGGGCAATCGAAGCCCTTGGCCAGGTCGGTGGCGTAGTGCGTGGAGCGACCGGAATCCGGGGTGGTGGTGAAACCAACCTGGTTGTTAACCACCACGTGGACGGTACCGCCGGTGGTGTAGCCGCGCAGCTGGGAAAGGTTGATGGTCTCCTGGACCACGCCCAGGCCGGTGAAGGATGCATCGCCGTGGAGCATGATCGGCACAACAGTGTGGCCCTCAGCACCCTTGTCCAGGATGTCCTGCTTGGCGCGTGCGATACCTTCCATGACCGGGTCGACGGCCTCGAGGTGAGACGGGTTAGCAGCCAGGGTGACCTTGATTTCCCCGTCACCGAACATCTGCAGGTGCTCGCCCTCTGCGCCCAGGTGGTACTTCACGTCACCGGAGCCGCCCATCTGGCCGCCCTTGTAGTTGCCGTCGAACTCACCGAAGATATCTGCCAGTGGCTTGCCCACGATGTTGAAGAGGACGTTGAGGCGGCCACGGTGCGGCATGCCGATAACAACTTCGTCGAGGTCCTGGCCTGCTGCGGTGTCCACGATGGAATCCAGCAGGGCAATGAGGGACTCAGCGCCCTCCAAGGAGAAGCGCTTCTGGCCTACGTACTTGGTCTGCAGGAAGTTCTCAAAGGCCTCAGCGGCGTTGACCTTCTGCAGGATGTACTTCTGCTCAGAGTTAGTCGGCTTCGGCATGCCGGCCTCAATCTGCTCCTGCAGCCAGCCGCGCTCATCGCGGTCGAGGATGTGGGCGTACTCGGAGCCAACCTTGAGGGTGTAGGCGGAGCGCAGGCGGGTAACCACCTCGCGCAGCGTCATGGTCTCCTTGCCGCCGAAACCGCCAACGTTGAAGGTGCGGTCCAGATCCCAGATGGTCAGGCCGTGGGTAGCCAGGTCGAGGTCGCGGTGATCCGGCCAGGGCAGGCCCGGCTGCTTCCAACCCAGCGGGTTGATGTCCGCGAGAAGGTGGCCACGGGAGCGGTAGGCCTCGATGTACTGCATGACGCGGGTGTTCTTGTCGACGCCCGTGTTCGGCACGTCGGCAGCCCAGCGGAAGGGCTGGTAGGGAACTCCCATGGACTCGAAGAGCTCGTCCCAGAAGGCATCATCCAGGATGAGCTGGCCCACGGTGCGCAGGAATTCACCGGACTCCGCGCCCTGAATAACGCGGTGGTCATAGGTGGAGGTCAGGGTAACTAGGCGGCCGACGCCGAGGTCTGCCAAGCGGTCGGCGGAGGTGCCGGCAAACTCGGCCGGGTAATCCATGGATCCCACACCGATGATGGAGCCGGAGCCCTTGGTCAGGCGGGCGATGGAGTGGCGGGTACCGATGCCACCCGGGTTGGTCAGGTTGATGGTGACGCCGGAGAAATCATCCATCGTCAGCTTGTTCTTGCGGGAGCGGTCAACGATGTCCTGGTAGGCATCGATGAACTCGGAGAAGGTCTTGTTTTCGGCCTCCTTGATGGCGGCGACGACGAGGGCGCGGGAGCCATCCTTCTGTGGAAGGTCAATAGCCAGGCCCAGGTTGATGTGCTCCGGCTGAACCACGGTGGGCTTGCCGTCCTGGATTTCGTAGCGCACGTTCATATCCGGGTGGATCTGAACGGCTTTCACCAGCGCGTAGCCCAGGATGTGGGTGAAGGAGATCTTGCCGCCGCGGGTGCGCTTGAGGTGATCGTTGATCATCGCGCGGTTTTCCCACATGAGCTTGACCGGGATGTCACGCACGGTGGTAGCGGTGGGGATCTCCAGGGACTCGTCCATGTTCTTGGCAATGGCCTTGAACATGCCCTTGAGTACGCGGGAGCCCGGCTCCGGTGCCTCCTTGATGCGGTCCAGCGGGGACTCGGACTTCTTCTCCGTCTTCTTCGGGTTCTTCTTGGATGCGGCGGAAGCCTTGGAATCGCTCGGTGCCTTAGCGCCTGGAACAGCGGAAGACTTCTCCTCAGCCTGGGTCTTCTTCGGCGCAGCCTGTGCCGCGTCCTTCTTCTTGGTGGGGGTGCTGGATTGAGCGTTCGCAGCCTTGGACTGTGCGGCCGACTTCGGTGCTCCGTTGGCCTCAAAGTACTCGCGCCACTCCTTGTCTACGGAGTTCGGGTCCTTGGAGTACTGCTGAAACTGTTCGTCAATCAGCCACGCATTCGGGCCATAGATGCTCGAGTTGCTCACGGCAGATGCTCGCCTCTTTCTGTGCTTCTAAGTTTGTCTTTATTCGACTCTAGTAGGCCAATCCACGGGTGCGAAAGGCACCCCGAAAAGTGTCTCTCCTTATGATACGGCCCTTGTAAGTTTGCTCACTAACCTGAGCGGGTTTCGCCCCTTTTATTCCCCCTGCAGGGGGGAGAGTTGGGTGCCCGCATGGTTGATTACTTGGCGGCCCAATTTACGGTTGGCGGTTGTTCCCAGCACCGCGCCTACACCCATCGGCAGCAGTTTGGATACCCATGCCCACTTGAGCTTCTTGGTGGCCTGCTTCATGAAGAGCTTGGTCAGGCGGCCGTTGAGACCGCTGAGGGTAGGGCCGGAAAAACGCGAGAGGGTAGCAGCGGAGGTGACGCCCGACAGCGAGGTTGCATCACCCACAAAGGTATCAACCAACGCGCTGCCTTGGGAGCCGGTGAGCACCACCAAGACCAGCGCGCGGCGGCGCTCCTTATCCCGGATGTTGTCACCGCGCAGGTGCGCGGAGGCGAGAATGTACCAGGCGGCGGCTTCAAGGAAGACCAGGGATTCCGCGCCGATAGTGGCTGCGCCGGTGACCAGGCCGATGCCAGGGATAGCCGCGGAGGCGCCCGCGGCAGCACCGGTACCGGTGATGATGTTCATGAAATGCTTGTCGATGAGCTCTTGCAGCTCCGCAGGGCTGGCGTCGGGGTTGCGCTTCTTTAGGCCCTCGACATAGTTGATGATGACGGAGGACTGGACGGAGACGACTTTGTCGATGGCCGCCAGGAATCCCTTGGTGATGCGGTTGGCCTCATCCACCTCCAAGGTTCCCACAGCCTCTGCGGAGCTGGCCTGATCGACCGATGCATCCCGGCGACTAATGTCCTTGCCCTTTTTCTCCTTGTTAAAGACCTTGTCCAACATTGTCTCACCTAACTTTTTAACTAAATCTGATTGTGAATCTGAACTGTATGTTTACCACCGTATCGAAAAAGCTTTATCCAGCGCGCTAGCAGGGTGGCGCACTAGGGTATGAGGCATGAGCGAGTTTGAGCCTTTCCCTCCGCGTGAGGTCAGCGCGGCTGCGGCGCGCTTGCTTGCAGATTCCCTCCACGCCCGTGCCCTCGCCGCACAGGAGGCGGCACGCACCGCGCTTGCCGACGATCTCACGGTGCTCACCACCGGTGGCTGGGTACGAGGTTGCATCGAGGAAGAGTTACGCACGGACCGCCCGCTCAGCGCTCCTGTCCGCTCGTGGCGCGGTATCCCTTTTGGCGCAGATACCTCGGGCGCCAACCGTTTCATGGAGCCGCGGCCTGCCCCGGCGTGGGAAGGAATCCGGGATTGCCGTGAGTTCGGGCACGTGGCCCCGCAGCCGGTGTACTCTTGGACCGACCGCATCGAGGGTGCAGAAGATTGCCTGACCCTTGATGTCGTCCGGCCGCACGATACGGGTTCACCCGATACACCGTCGGGTTCTAAGGCAGGGGAGAAGCTGCCCGTCGTGGTGTATTTGCATGGCGGAAGTTTCATTGTAGGTTCCTCCCACATGCTGATGCTGCGCGGCTTCGAGTTCGCAGCCCAGATGGACGTTGTTTATGTTTCGGTGAATTTCCGCTTAGGTGCCTTGGGCTACCTCGACGTCCGCAGTCTTGGCGGTGAGGCCTGTGCCAACCCGGCTGTGGCGGATCAAGTCTTAGCGCTGGAATGGGTACGCGAAAATATCGCGGCCTTCGGCGGGGACCCAGAAAACGTGACTCTCATGGGTGAATCCGCCGGCGGCGCGGCCGTCCTCACTCTCATGGCGGTGCCGCGTGCAGAAGGGCTTTTTCACCGCGCGATTGCGCAGTCGCCGCCGATCGGCATGATTCATTCACGAGCGCAGTCAGTGTTTTGGGCCCGCGAGCTGGTTCACAAGATGGCCTTGCCGCGCGATGCCACAGCTGATGATCTGCGCCGCGAGGACTTCGCGGACCTCGTGCGCTCTGGCCAGTCCATGATGTGGCGCGCGGGCGAGTTGCTGTACCTGAACTCCTGCTATGCGCCGACTGTCGACGGCGACCTCATCCCGCAACATCCCATCGAAGCCTTTGAGGACGGCAACCAACACCCGGTGCCGCTGCTGGTGGGAACCAACTCCGGTGAGGCCAGCTTTGGAAAATTCCTCTTCCAACGCCAGAGCGCCCGAGAGCGAGCGGCCCTCCGACTTCTTGCTTCCTTTGATCCGGAGAGCGCACCGGATGTCATCGCGGCCTACGGCGGTGCGGTCTCCCGCCGCGATTTCGGGGATCTGCTGACCGACGCCCTCTTTTGGGCCCCTACTGTCCGCGTGGCCTCCGACCACGCACGGCGCTATCCGACGTGGATGTACCGCTTCGACTTCGCGCCAGCGGCGCTTCGCTGGTTAGGTCTGGGTGCGATGCATTCGATGGAGCTATCCAACATCTTTGGCGATCCAGGGGCGTCGAGAGTGTCCTTCCTAAACAGCATTGCTAAGCCTTCCGAAATGGAGGACGTGACCGAGACCATGCAGGCGCAGTGGGGCGAGTTCATTCGGGGCGGAGCGCCTCTAGACAACTGGCCGCAATACCGCGCGCCGCAGCGCTCGACCATGGTTTTTGATGTGGAGCCGCGCGTGGAGGAGGCGCCGATGGAGGGGCGTCGCCAAGCATGGGAGGCCTATGACATGTTGGAGTGGGGTACTGGGCGCCCGGAGATTCTGAAGGAACAGGGATTCCTGCTCGATGAGGAGAGCTATTGACGGAGATCGCAGGTAAGATGTGTGGGGCCTTGGCAGCAGCCCGGGTGAGACTCCCACATGGACGGATGTTAACCACATGAGCTTTTTTGAAGATATCGCCTCTGCGCTGGACGGGGAGGGCATTGAGTCCCGCGTCAACGACGATGTGATGTTCGTGCCCATCACCTCCGATTTGGAAATCCAGTTTGTGGAAATTGACCCCATCCTGCCGGCGGCCAACGTCTACATTGCCGCGGCCGATGTGGATGAAGATGATGAAGACTTCGAGGCCGTTTTGGTGTCCGTGGCGTTTTCTGTGGACGATGCGGTTGAGGCCGTATCCCGCCACATTGCCACGGACCAGGTGGTGACGGTGCTGCGTGACCTGCTGGAGGGCACTGACGAGCGCATCGCCGAGCTGGAGTTTCTCCAGGATGAGTTCAACCCGAATCTGGTCGTGGCGGAAGTTGCCAACGACTCGGAGCTGCGCGTGCTCGTGGAAACCATCGACGGTGTCCCGAGCGCGATCGTGCGTTTCCTCTCCTTCGACTTCGATGAGGAAGAGCTCGATGAGCTGGAGGATGAGGCGATCAGTAAGCTCTGGGATATCGACAGCCCGGAGGACATGAGTGAGGAAGAGCGCGTTGCCATCTTCGGCGATGCAGACGACGAAGACGGCGGGCTAGCCCCCATCATTGAGGTCCCGGCTGAGGCACTTGAACTGGGTACCTACACCGACTTCGACCGCCTCTTCGATGTGCTCAGCTTGGTCTCCGATCAAGCCTTAGATTGGGAAGCACAGCTGGTGAGCATCGATGACGATGACTTCGACGAGCCTGAGGTCTATGACATCTTCGGCGCCGATGATGAGGACGATGATGACGTTCTCTTCGAAGACGATTATGACGAAGACGATGATGATTACGACGAGGACGGAGCAGAGGACGCCGATAGCGACGGTGACTCCGAGGACTAAAAGCTCCCAGGGTAGGGTAGGTGCGTACTTTTCCCTACGTTAATGAGGAGCAACCAAAACACATGCCGGACAAGAAGGCATCGCGGAGCCAACGCCTGTGTGTTGGCTCCGCCCTAGTGTGTGCGGCTCTGGCTTGGGTCCTGTCTCTGAATTCGAACTACGGTAGCGGGGACTATGTTTTTGGCTCCGTCCTCTCCATCAGTGTGTGGTGCCTGACACTGCTCGGCGCCGTTCTTTTCCTTGCCGCACAATGGCGTTCTTTAGGCCATCACGCATTGCTCAACCCGTTGCTGGCGGTGGTAGTGAACCTTGTGCTGTCCTCGTTGATTTTTAACGTGAGCGTTCCCTTGTACCTGGACATGATGGGCACGGCATTCGTGGCAATTGTCTATGGACCCGTCTTGGGAATGGGCACGGCGCTTTTGACTGCGTGCTTGGCCAGCATCAACAATCCGCTGCTTTTGGTGTACCTACCGGTGGCCCTGGTGGTGGCCTACTTATTCGGCTGGCTGGCGCGCCGTGGTGCCTTTAAGCGGATGATGGTCATGATGCTCGCCGGCGCTGGTGTGGGAGTAGTTGCTGGGCTGTTGACCACGATGTGTACCTTGCTCTTGCCCGGTGAGTATGGACAAAGCGGACCCATTAAGCTCATGGCCCTGTGGGAGCTAATTTTGCATGACGGACGCCTGGCAGTTCTCTTGCAGAGTCTGAGCTCCGACGTGATTGATAAAACGTTCACGGTCCTCGTAGTCTGCGTAGCTATTCGCTTGGCGCCGCAGCCCATCCTCCGTCTTTATGACTATCCGGAGACGCGCCCATCCCGAGACCGCGTCTTAACGGAGGACAGGTTCACGCTTTCCCTCGATGAGGAACCACCCCGCAACCTCCTGGGCCGGATACAGCGCTACTTCTAAAAGCTCTCAGAGCTCTCGTAGCTGCGTGGCTCCACCCACTCGGGCCACACCCGCATTGGACAGGAGCCAAGAGAGTATTAGGCGGCTTGGCTGAAGCCTTCGAAGAGGGAAAGCGGTGAATGCACCGGGGTGTAGGTGCTATCTACCAGCCACACAAACGTCGCCGCACTGCTGCTGGAAATCTCATGAACTGCGGAGACAAGCTCTTCTGGGACCAGTGCCCGCACCCAGGCTTCCGCTAGCGAGGGAGTAACGGGACGTCCAGTCGGATCGGTGATGCGTACGGTGATGAGATAAGAAGGCACGCGCTTTTCGCCATAACCCAGCACGCGGGCCTTGGCCCGCTCGCCCACGCGGTGGCGCGACACAGTAAAAGTCAGCGGTAGCGATTCGCCGCCTTCTATGGCCACTGGTGGCAGAACCTTCGATGGTGGCCGCCACTGCGGAGTGGGCCGCGCGAGCGAGCGTGGATGGCGAATGATGCTCTCTATGGAGCGAAGAGTTTCATGGTGGTGGTAGAGGATCTCCGTGGTCAGCTCACCGGGGCTGAGCGTGGACGGGGACTGAACGGACTGGTGAATGCTGCTGTAATTCTTCATGGCGCACACACTAGATGCCTGTGCGGACATTCCACGTCAAAGTGTCGAACTATTGTTCGACGATTTGACGTCGTGGGCTAGAGTGAGTGGCGATATGAAAAATACTGCAGAACCGCAGGTAAAAATCCCGCGGGAAATTTGGGTCATGGTCACCGCCGGGTTCATCATCGCCTTGGGGTACGGGCTCATTGCACCGCTGCTGCCGCAGTTCATCGTCAGCTTCGACGTCTCAATGGCTGCGGCTGGTCTCGTAGTCTCCGTCTTTTCTGCTAGCCGCCTTGTCTTCGCACCCGCCGCCGGGTTCCTCATCGACCGCGTCGGCACGCGCCGCGTCTACGTGACGGGCCTGTTCACCGTGGCAGTGACCACCGGTTTAGTGGGCGTGGCGCAGGAGTATTGGCAGATCGTTGCGCTGCGCACTATCGCCGGCATTGGCTCGACGATGTTCACTGTCGCGGCGATGGGGCTCATTGTGCGCCTAGCACCACCCAGCATTCGCGGGCGCTGTTCGGCAACCTATGCCACGTCTTTCCTTCTTGGCAACGTGATTGGCCCGCTCGTGGGCGCGAGCCTCTCTTTCTTAGGATTCCGCTGGCCTTTCTTTATCTATGGCGTTGGCGTCGCCATCGCCGCACTCGTTGTGTGGATCCTTATGCCCTCGGTCAATGAGGCCGATGAACGTCGGCGTCACCTTACGCCCATGCGCTTGGAGGAAGCCTGGGCGGATACTGCTTACCGTGCAGTGCTGACGTCCAACTTCGCCCAGGGCTGGATCAACATGGGCGTGCGCGTGGCGGTCCTCCCGTTGTTCGCGGCCGCCATCTTCGCCAACGGCGCATCCACATCCGGCGTTGCGCTAGCGGCCTTTGCCGCGGGCAACGCCATTGTTCTGCAGTTCTCCGGTTCCTGGTCGGACCGTGTGGGGCGCCGTCCGCTTATCGTTGCGGGGCTCGTGGGTTCCGCTCTGTTTGTGGGCACGCTGGGCTTGGCGACGAACATCGTCTCCCTCCTCATTCTCTCCGCCCTGTCCGGCGCGGCTTCGGGCCTCATCGCCCCCTCGCAGCAGGCAGCTGTGGCGGATATCGTCGGCTCGCAGCGCTCGGGCGGCCAGGTGCTATCAACTTTTCAGATGGCTGGTGACTTCGGACAAATCCTGGGCCCCATCGTCATTGGTCTGCTGGCAGATAGGTACGGGTTTGAGGCCGCCTTTGGCTTCTGCGCGGTAGTGGCCGCGGCCGGCGTCGTGGCGTGGATTTTCGGCCGCGACACCTTGGGGGAGAGAACAGGTATTCTGCGCGGCCTGCGCCGCCGCTACCGCCCGCGGCGATAGTAGACGGAAAACTGAAAGGCTCCGTCAGTACAGTGCTGACGGAGCCTGAGTCTTCAGGGCTGTGTATTCCTAGCGAGTGCGGCGTACTTTCTTGCTGCACGCAGCCCAGCGAGGGGTGGTGCCGGTTTTGAAGCTGCGCTCCCGAAAGCGCGTAAAGCCATAGATGGAAGTTTCAGAACCGTTATCTGGGCGGCTCCACCTCTTCCGGCTACGCTCGCTCGCGGCTGCCATAACCGTCCTCCACACTTCTGCATTAAGGCATCAGAGACTAATCTTTTCTTAATCTGCTAAGGAAATCTTAAAGTGGGTTAGTTGGGGTGTCAACTTCATTATTTATATTTATGTGAGACTTAAGCCACAGTGCGTCCAGCGGCATAAAGCTGTTTAGGCATGTCACGGCGAAGGCTCCACTCAAACTGGATGGGCTTCTCGCCCCTATGCGTAACGTAGTCGACATTGCCGAGGAAGGTGTATGCCGATGCAGTGTCCACCTTGTTCCGCTTGTTAAAGCGCGTAGCAATGATGATGTTGCCGTTGAGCTCATGATGGTGGATGTAGCGCCGTGCCATCGCGGACTTGAGCGACGTGGTGGATTGGGATTCCCAGTGCAAACGATCCGGCGCCAGTGGGTAGTCGCGGTAGTTCGTGGAAGCACTGACACTCTCGTCTTTTTGAAAGGTGACCAGGAAGAGGTCGGTGTTTGATGCATCGAAGCGCCGTACACCTTCGCGCGGCAGATTTGCCAATTTGCGCAACGGGCCATCGTCCAAAGCTCCGACGAGCTCGGCAAGACTGTAGTCGGCGTGAGTTTCCAAGACGCTGTTCGTTGACTTTTCTGGAATGACGCGGGAGCGGTCGAGCGTGAGCTGCATGACCTGAGTTACCTCAGCGACGAAGGAAGGGCATGAGCGGATGATTCCGAGGGCCTCGTCCAAGGATTCCGGTACCGGCGTATTTGAGTTCGCCCACAGCGCCAGCACGAGCATGGTGGCGTACCGAACCTGCTCGGGAGTCATGTCCTTTTGGGTGGGCCCATCCGGAGAAACCAGGAGACTGTAGGCCGCTACGCGGTTGGGATCGTTGATGTGTAACAGCACCCGGATTCGGCTGAGTAGAAACTCTTCGTGCTCGCTCGCAGGGACGGAGGGCAGAAGCTTCTCATCGCGCAGCAGCGTGGTCCACGTAATTCCCTTGCGGCGGTAGATGTCTTCTAGCGGAACTCCGGAGCTGTTAGTGAAACTGGCGAGGTCCGTTGTGCCGTAATCAGAAATAAGTGCTCGTATTTTCTTAATGGAGTTACGGGCTAAGCGCTTGATGTTCTTGAGAACGCGCTCGGTCGTTACACGGTCCAAGGTGATGTTGGAGCCTGGCGGGGCGGTAGGAAATCCTTGCTCTACCTCCTTGGCCAAGTTCTTTCCGCGAGCAGGAGTTAGAGCTTTGAAGCGCTCTTCGAAATCGAATTCTTCGTGCTGTACACCCAAGAAATCAAAGACAGTGCAGGCATTCTTTCCCTCATGGAGACGCAGCCCGCGGCCAAGTTGTTGGACAAAGAGCACAGGGCTTTGCGTTGGGCGCAGAAGCAGCAGCGTGTTGATCGATGGAATGTCGACGCCTTCGTTGAAAATATCGACGGCGAAGATGATCTTAATAGTGCCTTCGCGAAGCTGTTCAATGGCGCGGCGACGCTCATCAAGGCTGAGCTTGCTGCTGACCGCCAGAGCTGGGATGCCGAAAAGATTGAATTGCTCCGCCATGTATTCGGCGTGGGCGATGGTCACGCAAAAGCCGAGGGCTTTCATCTCGGAGAGATCGAAAATGCGACGGTTGAGTTCATTGATAATGAACCTGGTGCGCTTCTCTCCAGCCTTGATATAGAACTCGCTCAGCTCCGAAGCTTTGTAGTCCTTCTTTCCGCGATTCCAGGTCAGGCTTGTCAGGTCAGTAGCATCGTCGACTCCGTAGTAGTGCAACGGTGCGAGAAGCTGGAGGCGCAAGGCATCCCAGAGTCGAAGTTCATGAGCTACGCGGTAGTCGAAATACTTTTGAACGTTCTCGCCGTCACCGCGCTCCGGAGTGGCAGTCAGCCCGAGGAGCTCACGCGGCTGCAGGTAGTCCAGAACCGCGCGGTACGTCGCGGCCTCTGCGTGGTGGAACTCATCAATGACGACGACTTCAAAATGGTCAGGCGCAAGCTGGGCTAGGCGCTTGCCATGCAGAGACTGGATGCTCGCGAAGACATGGTCCCACTGGGCGGGCTGTTCACCGCTTAAGAGGAGCTCGCCAAAACCTGCGGTGCTAAGCACCTCGCGATAGGTCCGCTGGGCCTGGGTAAGAATCTCGCGCCGGTGCGCAATGAACAGCAATCGTGGCCTGCGCCCCAGCTTCTCGCATAGGCGGCGGTAGTCCAGTGCTGCCACAACAGTCTTGCCTGTACCAGTAGCGGCAATGAGGAGATTGCGATGACGATCGTGAACTTCGCGCTCGGAATCTAAAGCTTCGAGCATCTCCTCCTGGTAGGGATAGGGCTCAACGCGAAGGCCTGAGAGTTCGAGCTTTTCACCGGGCTTTGCTTCAAGAAATCTGGCGCCGCCGAGGGCCTCCTTGAGGCGCTCGAAGTCTTGGTCCGGGTCAAATGCTTTGAAATGAGTGTCGTACCAATAGCTGTCGAAGGTCTTGATGAACTTTTCGATTATCTCCGGCGTGGAGGAACGAGAGCCCCGGACGTTCCATTCCCAACCGTCAACAAGCGCTGATCGCGAGAGGTTTGAGCTACCGATGAAGGCGGTGTCGAATCCGGACTGACGGCGGAAAAGCCAGGCTTTGGCATGTAACCGTGTGGTCTTGCTTTCGTAGCAGATCCGGACTTCAGCGCCGTAGTCTTCCACGAGGCGGCGCACGGCGGCGGCTTCGGTCGCCCCGCAGTACGTCGAAGTGATGACGCGCAGCGGGATCTGGTGATCCCTGAGGTATTCCAATTCATCGCTGATGACCGCGATGCCTGAAGTCTTGATGAAAGCGCACAATAGGTCGACGGAGTCGGCCGTTCGGATCTCGCGGGCAATCTCGACTGACATGTTGGTGTCGTCCACGCTGTTGGTGAACAAGGCGCTGGAGTTGAGCGAGACTTCCGGGAGTTTCGGGGCCTCTTCGAGCTCTGATCTATAGATGGCGTAAAGCAGTTCCTCGGCGGAGATGGACTCATCCACCCCGAGGTGTTGCGCGAGCCCATTGATGAGGGCCACACGCTCTTCGGGCTTTGATAACTCTGTGAGCTTGCGCTCGAGGGCCTTGGCAAAATGCTGGGACACTGCCGCGGCGAACCGGGGGTTGACATCCTTCTTGGAACCGGAGGCGATGCCGGTTGCTGCCGTGGGCCGAGCTCGCTTGGTTTCCTCGATTCGCTCCTGGACTCGGGCGGTGACCGGGGTTTCGTAGATGCCAAACGGCAGAATCGACTCGGAACTCATAGGCGCGAAGAAAGCAGTTTGACGGTGGGGATATCTGCAGGGGCCCAGTCGAGTTCCCGGGCCTCGGCAGGGGACACCCAACGGGTGGCATCGTGATCACTAAGAACGAGTTCCCCAGATTCCTTGGTGCACAGGAACGTCGTGAGCTCGATGGTGGCGAAATCATACTCGTAGACGGTCGTTGTGACCTGGTCACCAACCTTTGCGCTGACGGACAGCTCTTCTTTGATTTCACGTGCGAGAGCCTGCTTAGGCGTCTCGCCTTCTTCAATCTTGCCGCCTGGAAATTCCCACATGCCGGCTAGTGATTTTCCTGGAGCTTTGCGGCAGGCCAGGAATCGATTGCCGTCTACGAAGACGGCTCCGACAACACGAATCGGTGAACTCATGGGCACTAGTATGCCGGCTGGCCCGCACCTTATCTAGGAATTCGCTCCTGTGGTAGCAGAAAAGTGCGCTGTCACAATGTCATCAATCAACCGCGCGGCCAGCTTGGCGGTGTGGCTGTCGGTGTCGAAGGTGGGGTTGAGCTCGACGACGTCGACAAGCGCGAGGCGTCCCGTGGCGGCGATGGTGAGCGCGAGTTCACGGATGATGTTCAGGGGTACGCCGAGGCCAGCGGGGGCGGAGACACCCGGTGCCTGGTCGGCGGGGAGGACATCCAAGTCGATGGAGAGATGGATGGGCTTGGTGCCGGAGCAGATGCTGTCGATGGTTGTGCGCAGCTGGGAGCGATCCATGCTGAGCAAATCCTCGTCGAGGACGACGGTGACACCGAGGGCGGAGGCTTCGTGGAAAAGCACGGGCGTGTTATTGGGGCGGGAAATTCCCAAGACGGAATAGTCAAAGTCCTCCCGGCCCACCAGTTCAGAGATCTGCTTAAACGGGGTGCCGGAGGTGGGCACGTCCGCGGTGCGGAGATCGAAGTGCGCGTCCAAGTTGATGATCTGCAGAGGCCCCTGGGCGCGGAAAGCACCGCGGTGGGAGCCGAAGGCGGTTTCGTGGCCGCCGCCGAGGATGATGGGCAGGTGCCCGGCGCGTGAGAGTGATTCCACCGCATTGGAGAGGCGCTCGTGGGCGGCCTCCAGGTCGGTGCCTTGGGTGGTGATCGTGCCGGCGTCGTACAGCGGATGCGGATGGTGCAGCGCCAGGGAACCCAGGGCGCCGCGCAGGGCAGCTGGGCCTGCAGCCGCGCCGGGGCGGCCATGGTTGCGCTCAACGCCCTCGTCGGAGGCAAAGCCCAGGAGTGCCACGCCGGGGTGTTCCTGGGGGTTCGCTAGGTCGAGGGGACGAACTACGCTGTGCCACCGCGCATGCTCGGGGCCTGGGCCATCGGAGCGGCCGGACCACTCGGGGGCAGGGGAGTAGGCGGGGGCATCAACGGTGTTCATGGTTATCCTTTCGCGTCTGTTTCTTGTTCGGCTGTATTTTGCAGGGCTGCTTCCTGTGGGGTGCTCGCGGCGGCGCTGCGGCGGCCGGTGAGGTAGAAGATGGCGGTCATAAGGAGGATGAAGATAACGCCGGTGGCGAGTGCCGGGCGGTATTGCTCCTGCCACACCATGATGCCAAAAGTGAAGATGATGAAGGCGATGGAGAAGTATTGGCCCCAGGGCCAGAAGGGGACGGTGTATTCCAGGCTGGCGCGTTCCTCGGGCGACATCTGGCGGCGGGAAGCCACGTGGGCCAAGAGGATCATCAGCCACACGTAGATGGTGGCAAACGTGGCCAGGGAGGCGATGACTTCGAAGACGTTATCCGGGATGAGCGCGTTGAGTCCGGTGCCGATAATCATGACGATAAGCAGGATGATCATGGTCATGACCGGCACACCTCGGGTCTTTTTGGCCATGACCTTTGGCGCGAGGTTCTGGCGTGCCAGTCCGGTCAGAACGTTGCCGGCGCCGAAGAGATCCGCATTGATGGCAGAAACCGCCGCGGTGATGACAACGACGTTGAGTGCGGCGGCAGCCCAGGTGACGCCGAGAGTGGAGAAGATTTGGACGAAGGGGCTTTCCTCACCGGTGATGCTGCGCCAGGGATTGATCATGAGGATGACCAGGATGGCCAGGACGTAGAACAGCAGGATGCGCACCGGGATGGTGTTGACGGCCTTGGGCACGGACTTGGCGGGATCTTCTGCCTCCGCACTGGCGACGCCGACGATCTCCGTGCCGCCGAAGGCGAAGAGAACGAGGATGAAGGAGGCGACCATGCCGGAGACGCCGTTGGGGAAGAAGCCGCCATCGTTGACGAGGTTGGCCGGGCCGGTGGTCTCCGCGGTGGAGAGGCCGAAGACTAGGACGGCCACGCCACCTAGGATCATCGCGATGACCGCGCCGACCTTGACGATGGTGAAGGCGAATTCCAGCTCGCCGAAAGCCTTGACGGTGGCGAGGTTGGCGCCGCCGACGAGAAGCAGTGTGGCGGCGACCCACACCCACTTGGGTGAGCCGGGGAACCAGAATTGCATGTAGACGCCAATAGCGGTGAGGTCGGCGAGGGCCACGATGACCATCTCGAAGGCGAACATCCAGCCGGTGATGTAGCCGGCCCAGGGGCCTAAGAAGGTGCGGGCGTATTCGGCGAAGGAGCCGGTAACGGGGTGGTGCACGGACATCTCACCGAGTGCGCGCAGGAGGAAATAAACCACGGCGCCGCCGAGGAGATAGACCAAGAGGACCGAGGGGCCGGCGGCTTGGATGGCGCCGGCAGAACCGTAGAACAGGCCGGTGCCGATAGCTGAGCCTAAGGCGATGAAGTGCAGGTGCCGGTGTTTCAAGCCGGCGCGCTTGGTGGTGGTTTCTGCCACGGGGATGCGTCCTCCTCTGTCCCCCTGTGCGGGCGCTAGTTGGTTCTAGCACCGCGAATGTGGGGAGTGGTTGGTGCGAGTGGGTCTGGGAGCTACTTTCCTCTAGTTGAGACGCGGGGTCAATTTTGTGGTGGGTAGCTTGATCCGGCGCTATGGTGGGCGCCTCATTTCGTGCGTGGGGGTGACGTGCGTGACATTTGTGTGGGGTGCCGCTAGTATGTGGGAGACCTGCGTGTGGCTGTCGCGTGGGCATGGCTAGAAGCAATCGCTGTGTAGCGGCGTGTGTGCTTGGCGCGTTCCTTTAAAGGGCGCGTGCGTGGCCGTGCTAATGACGTGTCGTTTCCACCACCGTGAGGTAGAACATGAACTCTGAAGACGCAATCGTTGACGCCTTCTACGAGAACGAGGATGACGTGCCCTCCAAGAAGGGCATCTGGCGCCTCTTCGTCTACAGCGCTATCGGCGCTTTCGTATTCTTCTTTCCCATTAGTTATGACGGAAAGAAATCCATCCCGCTTGACCACATGGTCACCATCATCCGCACCTATGCCGATGCCTTCGTGCCGTGGTTTATCCTGGCGCTAGCGCTCTATGGCACGGTGCGCAGTATCGTGAATAAAAACTGGCAGGAAAGCCCGCTGCAAGCGGTCTTTACCGCGCTCAACGTGGTGGGCCTGGTGGTCTCCTTCCTGATGGTCGTCGGAAAGCTTCCAGGGGTACTCGGCAACGAGGACATCGTGCCCTTCCTGTGGAATTCGGTTGCGACACCCGTCGGCCTCATCGTACCCATCGGCGGCGCATTCCTAGCTCTGCTCATCAGCTACGGCTTTCTGGAATTCGTGGGCGTATTTATGCAGCCCATCATGCGCCCGCTCTGGCGCACACCGGGGCGCTCCGCCATCGACGCGGTAGCCTCCTTCGTGGGCTCCTACTCTTTGGGAATCCTCATTACTGACCGTGTGTACCAGCGCGGCGGCTACACCGCGCGTGAGGCCTCCATCATCGCAACGGGCTTCTCGACGGTCTCGGCAGCGTTCATGGTCATCGTGGCCAAGCAGCTGGACTTGATGGATATGTGGGGCGTGTACTTCGCAGTATCCCTTGTGGTGACCTTCCTGGTCACGGCGATTACCGTGTGGATTCCGCCGCTGAGTAGGATTCCTAATGACTACGTAGATGGTGTAAAGCCGGACCCGGAAAAGCCGGTAAAGGGCAATTTCTTTAAGGCCGCCTGGCGGGAAGCGCTGCTGGCGCTGGACCGCGCGCCGTCTTTAGGCGCTGCCATTTGGGAGAACCTGCGCGATGGCGTACGCATGGCGTCGGCGATTGTGCCCTCCATCATGTCCGTGGGCCTGATTGGTTTACTGCTGGCAAACTACACCCCTCTCTTCGACTGGCTGGGGTACCTGTTCTACCCGTTCGCCTGGATTGTTCAATTACCGGAACCGGAACTGGCGGGTAAGGCCGCGGCCATGGGCATTGCGGAGATGTTCCTGCCGGCGACGGCTGTGGCGGGCTCAGAAAGCATGGTGCTCAAGTTCGTCATCGGTGTGGTGGCTATCTCCGCCATTATCTTCTTCTCCGCGCTGGTGCCGTGCATCTTGGCCACCAAGATTCCGATCAAGCTGTGGCAGATCGTGGTCATCTGGTTCGAGCGCGTGGTGCTGACCATCATTATTGCGACGCCGATTGCCTTCCTGGTGACTTAGCTGGGGCTTGTACGAGGGCTCATTAGAATGTGGGCCCATGAGTACCTCCCGAGTCCCGGCGGCGCGCAATGCACTGGAGATCCTCCGGCTGCTGTCGACCATCGACGTGCCGATTTCCGCCGCGCGCATCCGCAGTGAGCTGGACCTGCCGCGCTCAACTACTTACCACCTGCTCAAGGAGATGGTGGACGCGGGGTTCGTGGTACACCTGCCGGAGAACCAAACCTACGGGTTGGGGCTTGCTGCCTACTCGATGGCCGCGGCCTATGCCACGCAGCAGCCTCTGGTGCGGGCGACGCAGGGGCACCTCGAGCGGATTGCCAGCAGTGTTGGGGGATCGGGGCACTTATCGCGTTTGGCGGGCTCGGAGATTCTCTACCTCAACGAGGTGCGCGCGCCGGGGGCGCTGTCGCTGGTGACGGAGAAGGGCGTGCGGCTGCAGGCACAGCGGACGGCCTCTGGGCGGGCCATGTTGGCATTGCTTCCGGAAGCAGAGTGGCGTGCAGCATTTGTCCCGGGGTCCTTAGGTTTTGGGGAGTACAAGGAAATCTTGCGCCAGGTACGCGAACGCGGTTGGGCCGAAGAGGTCGAGGTGGTGGCGCGCGGGCAGGCGTCGGTAGGCGTGGCGGTGGTTGACCACGTGGGCAGGCCAGCAGCGGCACTCGCGGTGACTTTTCCCGTGGGCGCAGCTGATGCCACTGATGCCGCGCAGCAACTGCACGCGGCTGCGCAGCAGGTGGCCGAGAGGATGTACGGGCGCCGCTAACAGGTAGTGCCCGAGGTATTGGCGCGCCGGGCAGCCTGTTGTACTATGAGCGCAACGCGTAAGGCTGTCGCGCGTATCACTATTTTTCTATTCTTGTGAAAACGAGTACGTGTTTTCACGTGCCTTCTTCCCTTCCACGTGGGTGGTGGGACGTGGGTAACGCAGCGACGTTAAAGGAGCCTTACATGTCTAATTCTTATCCTTCCACCGTGACCGTGGGTATCGGGGCGCTGAGTATCGAAGAAGTCGTGGCCGTGGCACGCTACGGCGCGAAGGTGGAGATTTCCCAGGATGCGATTGAGGAAATCGCCTCGACCCGCGAGCGCGTCGAGGAACTAGCCCAGGATCCGACCCCGGTCTACGGTATTTCCACCGGCTTCGGTGCGCTGGCGCGGCGCCACATTCCGGAGGAGATGCGCGCGCAACTGCAGCTCTCACTCGTGCGCTCGCATGCGGCGGGAACGGGCCCGGAAGTTGAGCAAGAGGTCATCCGTGCGCTGATGTTGCTGCGCTTGTCCACCCTGTGCACTGGACGTACCGGCGTGCGTCCGGTGGTGGCGGAAACTTATGCCGCGGTGCTCAACGCCAATATCCATCCGGTGGTCCGCGAATACGGCTCCCTGGGCTGCTCCGGTGACTTGGCGCCGCTGGCACACTGTGCGCTGGCGCTGCTGGGTGAGGGTGAGGTGCGCGTCGATGGCGGCCAGGTCACCCCGGCCGCCGAGGCGCTGTCGGCTGCGGGCATTGAACCGCTCAAGCTGCGGGAGAAGGAAGGCTTAGCACTCATTAACGGCACCGACGGCATGCTGGGGCAGCTCTGCCTGGCTATCACTGACCTGCGCGAGCTTGCCAAGACCGCTGACATCGCCACCGCAATGACGGTGGAGGGCTTGCTGGGGACCTTGGTGGTCTTCGCCGATGACCTGCAGCAGCTGCGCCCGCACCCGGGCCAGGCAGATGCCGCGGCCAATATCCTGCAGGTCGCAGAGGGCTCGGAGATTCTCGCGGCCGCCCTCGAGGAATTCAAGAAGAAGCAGGTACAGGACGCCTACTCCGTACGCTGTGCCCCGCAGGTGGCCGGTGGTTTCCGCGATACCGTGGCGCACACAGCAACGGTTGCGGAGCGCGAGTTGGCCGCGGCCGTCGACAACCCGGTGGTGGCCAAGGATGGACGCGTGGTCTCCAACGGCAACTTCCACGGCGCGCCGGTGGCCTATGCGCTGGACTTCTTGGCCATCGTCGTGGCTGACCTGGCCTCTATTTCGGAGCGCCGCACCGACCGCTTCCTCGACGTCGCCCGTAACCGCGGCCTTAACGCCTTCCTTGCGGATGACCCGGGCGTGGACTCCGGCCACATGATTGCGCAGTATGCGCAGGCGGGCATCGTCTCTGAGCTCAAGCGCTTGGCCAACCCGTCTTCGGCGGACTCCATTCCGTCTTCGGCCATGCAGGAAGACCACGTGTCCATGGGCTGGTCGGGTGCCCGCAAGCTGCGCAAGGCCGTAGACGGTCTGCAGCGCGTCCTCGCCATTGAAATCCTCACTGCCGCCCGCGCCATCGATATGCGCGAGGGTCAGCCCGCCAAGGGTACCGGCGCGGTCATCGATGCTCTGCGCCAGACCGTCCAAGGTCCGGGCACCGATCGCTATCTGTCCCCGGAGATCGAAGAGACCGTGCGCCTGGTCAAGGAAGGTGCGCTGGTGGCTGCGGTAGAGGGGGCCGTCGGCAAGCTGCGTTAAGCATCACTTCAGCCCCATGGCGTATGTCATGGGGCTTTTTCATGCGCCCTTGATTTCAAAAGTGCAGACCTGGAAGTGCAGACCTGCTGGTCGCCGCAAAGCACTGTCCTCGCGATTGACGACGCCCACCTGCATGAATGCACTTCCAGGTCTGCACTTTTGCCTTCGCAGCGGAGACGAGAGGCGCCCTGAGGCAATGAGTGGGTGATTTTTTGTAGTGCGGCGCGGGTGTGGATGCGGGTGAAGAGCGGAAGCCTATCTGTGGCGAGTCACACAAAGCTGGGTTATGAGTAGTGCATGAACAATGAAGAACTCTTTAACTTTTTAGACCAGCATCTTATCGACCTTCGGAAGCTGCCCAATGATGATCCCCGATGGAAGAAGGTGCACGCCGGCAAAGTGGCCACACTGGCGTGGTGCTTCGTGCTGCCGTTGGTGCACTGGCACGAGCTCAAGCCGTGGCACAAGGAGACCGCGAAGGCATACGCGCTCGGGTTGACCTTGCCCAAGGCAACATTAGTAGGAAAATCCGCCGCGCTCATTCACGGGGTTCCCCTGGTTGTGCCACCCGCCGAGTGGGAGGCAACGTTGCCTTCGAACTCGGTACCCCCACGAGCTAAAGCCAATGTCCGGTATCGGCGCATGAACTTGCGCGGTAAAGAGGCGGTGGTGCACGGGATTCGCGTGTCCTCGCTGGAACGCACGGCCATTGATATTGCGCGGTTCTATGGATTTGAGGAGGGGCTCGTTGCCGTCGATGATGTGCGGGCGCGCAATGTTGGCCAGTTCTGGATCAATGAGACGCTCGGCGCTATGGGGAGAGTTAAGGGCGTTGCCGCCGCGCGGCGGGCGGTTGCTGAAAGTATTAACTGCGCGGAGTCACCGTGGGAATCCTATGCCCGTGCCTTGATCCTTGCGGCTAATTACCCTGAGCTGCGCTGGGTCAAGGCGCAATATGTGATTGAGAATTACCGGGCGGACCTGGTTATTAATGGGTGGTTGGTGATTGAGATTGACGGGAACGTCAAGTACCGGCACGAGGTTGAAGAGGTGATTCGCGCGGAGCATCGGCGTCAGCAGGACATCCTCAACAAGGGCTACATCGTCTTGAGGTTTAGCCCGGAACAATTAAGCGCGCGCCCCGACTACTTCCAGGAGACCGTGGGGAAGCACTTGGCGCGTGGTCCGCGGTTGTAAAAGTGCAGACCTGGAAGTGCATTCATGCAGGTGGGCGTCGTCCAGCGCCCGGGCAGTGCTTGACGACGACCAGCAGGTCTGCACTTCTAGGTCTGCACTTTTGGCTTTGGGCGTTGCTGGGTTACTGGGTGTCAGACGGACATGGCGGGTGTAGGCAAGACGGGGGCAGACCACCGGTCACGCGGCAGTCTCGTATCTGAGACAGGCGGCCTAAAAGTTCCCTGGCTCATGGTTGTGGGTCACAGTAACTTGTCCTGTGTGACGCTGACCAAGCCCCACTAGGGACAGCCCCGGGGAACCGGCCTTGGGGGTTTGGGAGGGCGTCGAAAAGCACGAGCGAAAGGAAGTCATGTCTGAACCCCGCGAAGTACGCGCTCCGCGCGGAACCGAAATCACCGCCAAGTCTTGGCAGACCGAAGCCCCGCTGCGCATGCTCATGAACAACCTTGACCCTGAGGTTGCTGAGCGCCCTGAGGACCTCGTGGTCTACGGCGGCACCGGGCGTGCTGCCCGCAGCTGGGAGGCTTTTGATGCCATCGTGGAGTCGCTCAAGGATCTCGAATCGGACGAGACGCTGCTGGTCCAGTCCGGCAAGCCGGTCGGCATTTGGAAGACCAACGAGTGGGCGCCGCGTGTGCTCATCGCCAACTCCAACCTGGTCGGCGACTGGGCTAATTGGGAGCACTTCCGCAAGCTCGAGGACGAGGGCCTGATGATGTACGGCCAGATGACGGCCGGTTCCTGGATTTACATCGCTACCCAGGGCATCCTGCAGGGCACTTTTGAGACCTTCGCGGCCGTGGCCAAGAAGCGTTTCAACGGCACGCTCGCCGGCACTTTGACGCTGACCGGTGGCTGCGGCGGCATGGGCGGCGCGCAGCCGCTGTCTGTGACCTTGAACGGCGGCGCCTGCCTCATCGTCGATGTGGATGAGACCCGCCTGAAGCGCCGCCAGCACAAGCGCTACCTCGATGAGGTTGTTACCGACCTGGATGAGGCGCTCAAGCTGGTGCTCGACGCCAAGGAGAACAAGAAGCCGCTGTCCGTGGGTCTCGTGGGCAACGCCGCCGAGGTTTTCCCGGAGGTGCTGCGCCGCCAGCGCGCGGGTGAATTCACCGTGGACATCGTCACGGACCAGACCTCCGCGCATGACCCGCTGAGCTACCTGCCCACCGAAATCACCGTGGAGGACTGGCACAACGAGGCCAAGGCGGACCCGACCACCTTTACCAAGAAGGCCCGCGAGGCCATGGCAGCCCAGGTCCAGGCCATGGTGGAATTCCAAGACGAGGGTGCTGAGGTCTTCGACTACGGCAACTCCATCCGCGACGAGGCCCGCAAGGCCGGATACCAGCGCGCCTTCGAGTTCCCGGGCTTCGTCCCGGCCTACATCCGCCCGCTCTTCTGCGAGGGGCTCGGCCCGTTCCGCTGGGCAGCGCTCTCCGGCGACCCGGAGGACATCAAGGTCACCGACCAGGCGCTCAAGGAGCTCTTCCCGGACAACGAGCACCTGCACAACTGGCTTGATGCCGCCGAGGAGTACGTGGAGTTCGAGGGCCTGCCGGCGCGTATTTGCTGGCTGGGCTACAACGAGCGCCACAAGGCTGGTCTGCTCTTCAATGACCTGGTCAAGGAAGGCAAGATCAAGGCCCCGATCGTCATCGGCCGCGACCACCTCGACTCCGGCTCCGTGGCCTCCCCGTACCGCGAGACCGAGGCCATGCTCGATGGCACCGATGCCGTGGCCGACTGGCCGCTGCTCAACGCCATGACCGCTGTGTCTTCCGGTGCCACCTGGGTATCTCTCCACCACGGTGGTGGCGTGGGCATGGGCCGCTCCATCCACGCCGGCCAGGTCACCGTGGCCGACGGCACCGAGCTGGCCGCCGCCAAGCTGCGCGCCGTGCTCACCAATGACCCGGGCATGGGCGTTATCCGCCACGTGGATTCCGGCTACACTCGCGCCAAGGAAGTCGCCGACGAGCGCGGCGTGCGTATCCCGATGGAATTCAAGGCCCGCGACTAGACAAGAGAGGAAACGAAGATCATGTCCACCCTGTTTACTGGAATCTCAGAGCTGCGCACGGTGTCGGAGGCAGGCACGCTTGGCGACGCCGCACTTATCGCCAACACCGACGGCACCATCGCCTGGATCGGACCGGAGTCCGAGGCGCCGGCCGCGGATGAGAAAGTCGACCTGGGCGGGCGCGCGGTCCTGCCGGGATGGGTGGATTCTCATACGCACATGATCTTCGACGGCGACCGCTCCGCCGAGTTCGAAGCCCGCATGGCGGGTGAGTCCTACCAGGCCGGTGGCATCGCGGTGACCATGGACGCTACCCGCTCGGCGGGGGAGGAGCGCCTGGAAAAGCTGTTGGTGGAGCGCATTGCCGCCGCCCGCCGCGGGGGTACGACGACCTTGGAGACGAAGACCGGCTACGGTCTTAATACTGAATCCGAGGTGGAGGCCGCGAAGGTGGCGGCCCGCCACGTCGATGACGTGACCTTCCTCGGCGCACACCTCGTGCCGCCGGGAGCAGAGGTCGAAACCTACCTCGACGAGGTTGAGGGCCCGATGCTGGACGGTGTGGCCGAGCACGTGCAGTGGATCGATGTCTTCTGCGAGCGCGGCGCCTTCGACGAGGGGCAGTCGCGCCGCGTGCTCGAGGCGGGCAAGGCGCGGGGCCTGGGCGTGCGCGTGCACGGCAACCAGCTCGGCGAGGGTCCAGGCGTGACGCTTGCTGTGGAGTTGGGCGCTGCCTCGGTGGACCACGTCAACTACCTCAGCGATGCCGATGTCGAGGCGCTGGCTTCCTCCGATACGGTGGCTACGCTGCTGCCAGCCTGCGATCTGTCCACCCGCGAGCCGCTGGCGCCGGGCCGGAAGCTTATTGATGCCGGCGCGACCGTCGCCATCGCCTCGAACCTCAACCCGGGTACCTCGTATACCTCCTCGATGAACTTCTGCGTGACCACGGCTGTGCTCCAGCAGCACCTCACGCTCGATGAGGCCATCGCCGCCGGCACGCTGGGCGGTGCCACCGCGCTGCGCCGCCAGGATGTTGGCTCAGGTAAGGACGCGCAAGGCCGCCCGGCTAAGGGCTCGCTGGTGGTCGGTGCTGCTGCGGACCTGCACGTGCTTGATGCCCCGAGCGCTATCCACCTGGCTTATCGCCCGGGCATGCCGATGACCTGGAAGACCTTCGTGGGTAGCCGTGAAGTCTAGAACGTAAAGTCTTGCACTCTAGAGTGTAAAACTTTGTAGTCTGCGGTATTCTGCAGGCATGATGTGGACGGTTGATGAGCTCGAGGATTACCTCGAGCACTGTCGCCTTTTGCAGTCGGATACTACGACCGTGGAAGTGAAGTCGGGACGCGGGGGAATGCCGCAGTCCCTCGGGGCTACTCTGTGTGCCTTCGCCAACATGCCGCGCGGTGGCACCGTCATTTTTGGAGTGGCGGAACCCGACTTTGCGGTGCACGGCGTGGACGATCCCGGCGCCATCGAAAGCGCGCTGGCGGATCAGGTACGCACTCTAGTGGAACCCGCGCCCTTCATTGAGACTCAGACCCTGTACGTCGAAGGGCGAGCTGTCGTGCTTGGACACGTCGAAGGCGTGCTGCCGCACCAGCGGCCGGCACTCTATCGGGGTCGGCCTTACCTGCGAATGGCGGATGGTGACTACGTCATGAGCGCCAATGATCTTCGCATGGTCGAGGTGGATAAGCTGCACGCTCGCGAGGCCATTGTCTATGACTCAGCACCGGTTCCCGGGTCAAACCTAGAAGTCTGTGATGCTTCGGTGCTTAAGGAGGCGGTGGCGGAGCTGCGCAGCGCCACCCCTCGTTTGCGGGGTGCGAGCGATGCCGAGCTGCTGGAGCTATTCCGCGTGGTTGATTCACAAGGGCAGCTGAGTGTGGCAGGGTTATACGCTCTGGGGCGCTTTCCGCAGGGATTCTTTCCCGACCTGCATATTTCTGCGGCCGTGCAATACCCAGCGGGGGAAGAAGGACCGCGTACCCGGAATCTGGAGGAATTCTACGGCCCTGTGCCGGATCTGGTGGATGGAGCCGTGGCGTGGGTGCACAGGAATATCGACACTGACTTGGTCTATGGCACAGATGGCCACCTGCGCGAGGTTCCAGAACTACCGCTGGAGGCTGTTCGTGAAGTCATTGCTAATGCCGTGGTCCACCGCGACCTTGGCCCAGAAAGCTTAGGCGCCGGCAAATTTGTCACTGTCCGGCTGACCCGCCAAGCACTGATTGTGACCAGCCCCGGTGGATTGCGGGGCATCTCCGTGGAAGAGCTTAGGGGAAAGATGCTGTCACCCGTTGCTGTGAACCCGCGCCTATACACATTGAGCACGAAGCTGCGGCTTGAGGACGGCGAGCGTGTCATTGAGGGCCAGGGCGGAGGAATGCGGGTGGTTTTTGAATCGCTTCGGAAAGCTGGATTGCGTCCGCCCACCCTCATCGACACTGGTGTGCGCTTCACCGTGATCCTCTGGAGGGCGGGGCGAGGCGATGACGAACATGACGCGGCACCGCACGGCGCTAACGCTTCCTCTCTGTCTGCTCCGGAGCCTGCGAGCATAGGCAGTGAGGGCAGTGTGGTGGAAGACGGGCTCGTCGCCAAGCTCGGCGGAAACCCCGCACTTGTGCTTGCTGCGTTGCGCCGGAAGGGCGAGCTCTCGCTCGTGGACATCGTAAACAGTACGCAGCTCACCCGCGGCCAGGTGCGTTACGCGCTGGGCAAGCTTATCGAGTCTGGGCACGTCATCATGCGCGGCAAACACGGTGACCGAGCCACGCGTTACGCTGCGAAGGAGTAGCCCCTAGTGGAAAAGCTCGGGTAATTCTTCGGCGAAATAGCTAATTGGATGTTGGTACCGTACTCTGGTGTGAGCAATGAGCATTACCGATAACGCCACCGGCGGCGTCAACGAGCCGGAAGAATTCAATAAGTCGGAATCTCAGGAAAACTCGCAAGGTGGCGAAGCATTGGACGCTTCGCAGGTGTCGAATCAGGACACCGGGGCTGCGAATAACCCTGAGGACACCGGCGCTGAAGAAGAATCAGCCAACGACAACTCCCAGGGTTTTGCACACCTCGGCCTTCCCGATGACGTTCAGGAAGCCGTGTCCAAGGTGGGCTTTACCAAGCCATCCCCAATTCAGGAAGAAACCATCCCGATCCTCATGGAAGGCCGCGACGTCGTCGGCCTCGCCCAGACGGGTACGGGTAAGACCGCAGCCTTCGCGCTGCCGGTTCTCTCCCAGATCGATACCGAGGCCCGCTACCCGCAGGCTTTGGTCCTGGCACCCACTCGTGAACTGGCCCTCCAGGTAGCGGACTCCTTCCAGTCCTTCGCTGACCACTTGGGTCGCATCGAGGTTCTGCCTATCTACGGTGGCCAGGCTTATGGCATTCAGCTCTCCGGGCTGCGCCGTGGCGCCCAGATCATCGTCGGCACCCCAGGCCGCGTTATTGACCACCTGGAGAAGGGCTCCCTGGACATCTCACAGCTGCGCTTCCTCGTCCTCGACGAGGCGGACGAGATGCTCAACATGGGCTTCCAGGAAGACGTCGAGCGCATTCTTGAGGACACCCCGGAAGACAAGCAGGTCGCACTGTTTTCGGCCACCATGCCGAATTCGATTCGCCGCCTGTCCAAGCAGTACCTCAACAATCCCGCTGAGGTCACTGTGAAGTCGGAGCGCCGTACGAATGACAACATCACGCAGCGCTTCCTGCTGACCCCGCACCGCCACAAGATGGATGCCTTCACCCGCATCCTCGAGGTCATTGACTATGACGCCATCATCGTCTTCTGCCGCACCAAGCACGCGACTGAGGACGTGGCCGATAGTCTCAAGGAGGCCGGCTACAACGCTGCTGCCATCAATGGTGATATTGCCCAGCAGCAGCGTGAACGCACCGTCGATCAGCTCAAGGATGGCCGCCTGGACATCTTGGTGGCTACCGACGTGGCTGCTCGCGGTCTTGACGTGGACCGCATTACCCACGTGGTCAACTACGACATCCCGAATGACACCGAGTCCTACGTGCACCGCATCGGCCGTACCGGCCGTGCTGGCCGAACTGGTGAGGCCATCCTGTTTGTCACCCCGCGTGAGCGCCGCATGCTGCGCTCCATCGAGCGCGTGACCAATGCCCGCTTGGAGGAGATGGACCTTCCGACCGCGGATGAGGTCAACGCTAAGCGCAAGGAGAAGTTCTTCGCTTCCATCGGCGCTTCGCAGGAGGACAAGCAGTTCGAGTTCTTCCGTGACATGGTGCGCGAGTACTCCGCGGCTGAGAACGTGGCGATGGATGATATCGCTGCTGCTCTGGCCGTGCAGTTACAGGGCGGGACGGACTTCCTGCTCAAGGAGCGTCCGGTATCCAAGAAGGACCGTCGCGAGCGCGACCGCTTCGAACGCGACGGGCGTGGCCGTGGCCGTGAGCGCGCTGGCCGCGACCGTGACCGCGGCCCGCGCCGACCGGACGGGGACTTTGAGACGTACCGGTTGGACGTCGGCAAGCGCCAGAACGTGCGCCCCGGAGCCATCGTGGGCGCGCTGGCCAATGAAGGTGGCCTGTCCTCCAAGGACTTCGGCCGCATCACCATCGCGGTGGGCCACACCTTGGTGGACCTGCCGAAGAACCTGGACCCGGCAGTGCTGGATCGTCTGAAG
The DNA here is from genome assembly GCF_001807205.1 of Corynebacterium sp. HMSC05D03. Taxonomy (NCBI): domain Bacteria; kingdom Bacillati; phylum Actinomycetota; class Actinomycetes; order Mycobacteriales; family Corynebacteriaceae; genus Corynebacterium; species Corynebacterium sp. HMSC05D03. The sequence continues at coordinate 29,188 of NZ_KV788160.1, forward strand.
GACACCCGTATTTCCGGACAGCTCATCAAGATTCAGAAGGACACCGGCCGCCCACCGCGCCGGAACTTCGACGATGATCGCGGCCGCGGCGGCTACGGTGGACGTGGCCGTGGTGGACGCGGTGAGCGCGGCGGATACCGCGACCGTGACCGCGGTGGACGCGGTCGTGACCGTGGTGGGCGCCGCGGCGGCTGGCGCGACTAGTCCTGCCAGGCATCGCAGCGGCCTTAATGCTGCACGAGAAAACCTCCCAAACTTTCATTGAGGGCTTGGGAGGTTTTGCTATTGAGGGCTAAACCGGAAAGTTTAGACGTACATCAGGATGGCGCAGACAACCCACAGCAGGTTGAAGATGCCGGAGAACATAGCCAGCTGCTTCTTCAGCTTGGCCACATCGGCGCTGCCCGGGCTAGCAATCGCGGCCATGGCCTTGTTCTGCTTCGGGATAACCACCACGAGCAGAATGACCCAAGCGATGACGGAGAGCAGAAGGGCAATGTGGAACTGGACCTGGGACTTGTAGGCATCCAGGTCGGTAAGGAAAACGGCCAGGCCAATAACCGGAACAATGGCGGAAATATAGCCATAGGTCGAGGTGATCTTGTTGAGGATGCCGGCGGCACCAGCAGCCGAAGCATCACCAGCGCCAGCCTTTGCCAGCTGTGCTGGGAAGGCGGAGGTGGAGATACATACGGTACCGACCAACAAGATAGCGGCGAAGGCGTGGAGGAAAATGAGCAAGCTAGTCATGGGGAGTGCGCTTTACCTTTCTGTACGGGGCTTTTCCCAGCGAAAGTCTAACGGTGCTGTGAGATGAAATCGAATCGGCACTGGTGGCGCATGACCGCATAGTCGCGGGAGGGAAGCGGGAGTTGATACTTGCGGGCCACAGCGGCAAGCCGCTGCGAATAGTCGCAACGATCAGCCGGTGGGAGCCAGTCCGCCGGCAAGGAATCGGACTTGGCTTGGTTCAAATTGCGGGCGGTAGCGACGAGGTTGAGCGGATCATTGGCGAAGGCCATTTTCTTATCACGCGGCCACGTTGATGCGCCAAGGTCCCAGGCCGCTGAGAGCGGAAAGACGTGGTCGACTTCCACGCGCGCCGGCGCCGGAGCGCGGGAATAGGGGTCATAGAGTGTGCCGTTGGTGGTCTGCGCGGCTTTGACATTATCGCGGGTTCCGGGAGCCCAGCCGCCGAAGTCATCGCGGTCATAGCCAGGGGCCTCCACGCGCGCAGGCACGGTAGTCACACCCAGGTCGGGGCCGGGGAGGAGGTGGTAGCCGCCGTAGGCCACGGTGGCTATAGAGAGGAAACCGATATAGGCCGCGCGCAGGTTCATGCACTTTTAGACTGCTGGGGTGTATGAGCGGTTCCCGAATAAGCAGGAAGCACGTGACTGTAGAAACGGGTTAGGTGGGGCAGCCATACGGCTTTTCCCAAAAGGCATTAGTCAGAAGGTTTCTTTGGGGGCAAAGGCACCTTTTAGAGGCTCGCACACGGCGTTTTCGAGGCAAAGGCACCTTTTGAGAAATGCCTTTTGAATAGAGGCTTTTGAGTAGCGACCTTGTAGAGCCATCCGAGTCAATCACAAGCGAAACCCCGCCACAGCAGTAACTGGACTGCTGAAGCGGGGTTTGCGCAGAAGGATCGGGGAGAGAGGAGGGTTACTTCTGAACCTTCTCTGCGGCCTCCTCGAAGTCCAAGTCATCGTTCTTCTCAACGAGCTTGGCCAAGCGGGTAGCCTCCTCGAACTCCTGGGTGACCTTCGCATCCGGGGCCTTGGTGGCCAGGGAAACGCCGACAGCCACGAGTAGAGCGGAGATGAAGCCCGGAACCAGCTCGTAGAGGGTATCGCCCAGCGGGCTCATGCCCCAGCCGATGGCCACGATCGCACCGGTGAGCATGCCGGCGATAGCGCCGGTGGAGTTGAGGCGCTTCCAGTACAGCGCCAGCAGGACGATTGGGCCGAAGGCGGAGCCGAAGCCAGCCCAGGCGAAGCCAACTAGGCCCAGGATCGAATCCGACGGGTTGATGGCCAGCACGGCAGCGATGATGGCGATGGCCACGACGGCGGTACGGGAGAGGTTGATCAGAACCTCCTGGCGCGGCTTCTTCTTAGCGAAGATGAGGTAGAGGTCCTCGATGAGGGAGGTGGAGACAACCAGCATCTGGGAGGACATCGTGGACATGATGGCCGCGAGAACGGCGGTCAGAACCAGACCAGCAAACAGCGGGTGGAACATGACCTGAGCCATGTCCAGGAAGATGGTCTCGTAGTTCTCCTGGTCAGTAATGGAGTGGCCGGTCTGAGTGAAGAACACGGTACCCGACAGCGCCACGAAGATAGCGCCAATCAGGGAGATACCCATCCAGCTCACACCGTAGAAGCGGCCCGCGCGGGCATCGGAAGGCTTACGCAGCGCCATGAAACGCACGATGATGTGCGGCTGGCCAAAGTAACCCAGGCCCCAGGCCAGGTTGCCGATGATGACGGCAGCGGATACGCCGGAGAACAGGGAGAAGTAATCGGGGTTCTCAATAACGCCATTGGTGGCGTAGGGGTTCTCAGCAGCGAAGCTGAAGATCTCGCCCGGGTTGTCCAAGGAGAAGAGCACCATGATCGGCACGATGATGAGGGAGGCGAACATGAGCAGGCCCTGGACGGTATCGGTGTAGGACACCGCAAGGAAGCCACCGACGAAAGTGTAGAAGACCGTCACGGCAGCCACGACGAGCATGCCGACCATGTAGTCACCGCCGAAGCTTGACTCGAAGTAACGGCCGCCAGCCACCATGCCGGAAGAGACGTAGAAGGTGAAGAAGAAGATAATGATCGCCGCCGCGATGATGCGCAGCACGCGCGACTTATCGTGCAGGCGGTTCTCAAAGAAGGAGGGGACGGTAATAGAGTTGCCGGCAATTTCGGAGTAGGAGCGCAGGCGCGGCGCGACCCACTTCCAGTTGGCCCAAGCGCCGATGAGGAGGCCGATGGCCATCCACAGCTCGGACATACCGGTCAGGAACAAAGCGCCCGGCAGGCCCATGAGCAGCCAACCCGACATATCGGAAGCGCCGGCGGACAGGGCGGCTACGAACGGGTGAAGGCCGCGGCCGGCGAGAACGTAGTCGTCATACTCATCCGTCTGCTTGTAGCTCCAGAAGCCGATAGCGGCCATGGCAAGCAGGTAGATGATCATCGCAACGACATACCAAGTGGAGTCTTGCACTGATCTCTCCTTGAGATTGAGATTAAAAAATAGGACCTCACCACGCTAACGAGGCACAAGCTCCTACCCAACTGAAAATTGGCTGGTTGACCAGTATTTGGTTACCTTGGTCACAGCTTAATGTACGGTCTTACTGGTGTTACGTCGTTATGTAACGAGACTGTAACGATTGCTTATTTGGGCTGGATTTGGGAACTTTCTGCAACCCTGACCCCCAGAAGGCGTGCTGCTAAACTGGCCCCTATGGCTTCTTACCTGCTGCATGGCCTCTGGCTGCCCGTCTCCGGCCTGAGTCTATGGATCGAACAGGTCGAAGGGCACAAGATCATCATGCCCTCAGCAGTCCCAGAGGGAACTTTCCCGGATGTGGTCGATAGCATCCTGAGCAAGAAGACCTTCCGCAACCGCGCGCGAGTCTCCCTGCGTACGCCGAAGGGTAAAGACGTCTCCCTGATGGTGCCCATGGCTATGTTTGCCCCGGATGAAGCGGTGGAAACACTGGCCAAGCTGGAATACATCGACACCGATAGCCAAGCGGTCTCCGTGGAGCAGCGTGCGACCATCGCGCCGGATCTCCTGTGGCTCATCCGCGCCTACCGCGGGCTTTACCGTTTTGTCCGCGCCGGCCGCGTGACCATCCGCCTGTCCTACCAAGCCGGCGAGTGGTATCCGATGTGGCAGCTGGCCTCCGGTTTGGGCGAGCGCAGCTGGTTGGCGGAAATGCTGGCGTCCGCACCCGGCATCCTGTCCATTAATAACCGGGCCCTGTCTGATGATTTGGCCGATGAGCTCACGCACTGGATTGCCTATACCCAGCTGCGCCCGCAGATCGACGCCCCACGCGCTGCCCCCTGGCACGACTTCGCCCAAGCGCTGCTGAAAACCGCGCCCGTGAAGAAGGGGCGGGCCCAGCTGTTGCGCGGGCTCAACGAGTGGAAGGATTCCATTACCTCCGTCGATCTGCAGCTGGTGTTCCTCGTGGAGGAGCCACCAAATGATAATGTCGCCGTCGAGGACGCAGCATGGCCCATCCGCCTGCTAGTTCGCTCCGGTACCGATTCGCCAATGCCGGTGCGCCAAGACCAGTTGGATCGGGGGAGCGTCGAGAAGCTGCGCGAAGCCCGTCGTCACGCCTTCGATGTGGCCCCGCGGCTAAAGTACAACTCCGCGCCGGCGAGCCGGAATGCGGGGGACTGGGATGTGTACCTGACCACGGAACAGCTCGTGGATTTTGTCACCCACGACGCCGCCGCCCTGCGCAAAGCCGGCTTTACCGTGCTGCTGCCCAAGTCCTGGTCCCACATGGAGACCAAAGCCAAGCTGGAAACCACAGAGGTGCGCGATCCTGCTGATGCCGCCACCAAGGCGCACATCGGTATGGAGAAGCTGTTCAGCTATGACTGGAAGCTTTCGGTGGGGGATACGCAGCTTACCGACGCCGAAATGCACGAGCTCATCTCCTCCAAGTCCGGCCTGATTCGTCTGCGTGGCGAGTGGGTCATGGCGGATACACAGGCCCTCAACAAGATCTCGCAGTACATGCGCGAACTGGCCGATACCGCCCGCAAGCGCGCCCTAAAGGAACTGGAGCAGCTCGCCGCGACCGCGGAGATGGCCCGCCAGCTGGAACAGCCTGGCTGGGAAGAGCTCGTTGCGGAGGTGGAGCGCCGCCGCAAGGAATTCAACGAGGGCGAGCAAGAGGAAGCGGTCACGCTTGCGGACCTACGCGAGATGGCGTTGAAATCCATGGCGGAGGACCCAGTAGCGTTCACCGGATCTGAGTGGCACACCTCTTTGCTCGGTGGGATGGATAGTACCGCGCCCGACCGCGTGGAGATCCCCGATACGGTCCATGCCGAGCTGCGCGAGTACCAGCGCCGGGGCGTCGACTGGCTGTATTGGATGTCCCGCAACAATATCGGCGCGGTGCTGGCAGATGACATGGGTTTGGGCAAGACGCTGCAGCTGTTGTCCCTGCTGGCGGTAGAAAAGGCCGCCCATGAGACAGAGAGGGAAGCAGAGGCGTGGAAGCCCACCCTGGTGGTTGCCCCGACCTCCGTGGTGGGCAACTGGGCTAGGGAAGCCAAGCGCTTCGTGCCGGACTTTACGGTCATGGTGCAACATGGCACCGGGCGCCTGAAGGGCGAGGAGCTGGTCACAGCGGCGCAGAACGCCGATATCGTCATCACCTCCTATGGCACGGTCAGCCGTGACTTCCTGACCTTGAGCAAGGTGGAGTGGGACCGCGTGGTCCTCGATGAAGCCCAAGCGATCAAGAACGCCTCCACGCGCTCCTCCAAGGCCGTGCGCGCCATCCCCTCGCGGCACCGCGTGGCGCTGACCGGTACGCCGATTGAGAACCGGCTGTCGGAAATGCGCTCCATCCTGGACTATTGCAACCCCGGGATCCTGGGCTCAGCTTCCTTCTTCCGCAACCACTTTGCCAAGGCCATCGAGCGCGAAGGAAGCGATGTCATGGCGGAGCGCCTGCGCCTGCTCACCGGCCCGTTCATCCTGCGCCGCCTCAAGACGGACCCGAATATCATCGATGACCTGCCGGAGAAGTCTGAGCAGATCATCACCGTGCGCATGACTGATGAGCAGGCTGCCCTCTATAAGGCTCTGGTCAATGACGTGGAGCAGGCTCTGGGAAAGAAGAAGGAGGGCATCTCGCGCCGCGGCCTCATCTTGGCTTCGCTGACCCGTATTAAGCAGATTTGTAACCACCCGGCGCACTTCCTGGCCGATGGCAGCGCCGTCACCATCAAAGGCAAGCATCGCTCCGGCAAGGTGGAAGAACTCATGCGGATCATCGACCAGGCCATCGAATCCTCGGAGCGCGTACTGATCTTTACCCAGTACAAGGCCTTCGGTGACGTTCTCCAGCCCTACCTGTCTGAGCAGCTGGGCTGCGAGATTCCCTTCCTCCACGGCGGGGTGAGCAAGAACCGGCGCGACCAGATGGTGGAGGAATTCCAGGCCGATGATGGTGCGCCCGTCATGCTGCTCTCGCTCAAGGCGGGTGGTACCGGCTTGAACCTCACGGCGGCGTCGATTGTCGTGCACATGGATCGCTGGTGGAATCCGGCGGTGGAGAACCAGGCCACGGACCGCGCCTTCCGCATTGGCCAGCAGCGCAACGTGCAGGTGTACAAGATGATCACCGCCGGTACCTTGGAGGAATCCATCCAGGACATCCTCGACGGCAAGACGCAGCTGGCCGGTGCCGTTGTGGGCGAAGGCGAGGGCTGGCTCACGGAGCTGAGCCCCGAGCAGCTGGCGGATCTCATGAGCTATAGGGAACAGGAGAAGTAAATGGCACCGAAGAGTCCTGAGGACAACAACGTCATCTACGCCAACTTCGGCACCCGCAAACGCGTGAGCACGCCGGAGGAGGTCAACCGCGTCGACCGCGTGCGCACCATGCAGCCGGCGGCCACGCGCCTGCTCAACTTTGTCAACCAGCAAACGGATTCCGGTCGCATTCGCCGCGGGCGCCAGTACGCCACCGAGGGCCATGTCGTGGGCCTCGATGTGCGCAATGGCGCGGTGCACGGAAAGGTCGCGGGCTCCCAGAATGAGCCTTTTGCGGTGCTCATCCAGGTGCCCTACCGCAATAACGAGGACATCGGGCGGCTGTCGGAGATGTTCGCACGTACCCCCAACTCCGTGGCGAAGGCCAAGGAAGGCATGCTTGCCGACGCCTCCCTCGACATTCTCATCGCCGAATACCCCGACGATCTCCGTTTCTCCTGCACCTGCCCCGACCCGGAATATGTGTGCAAGCACGTCCTGGCGGTGGCGGACCGCCTCGCGGCCCGGATGGATGCCGATCCTTCCGTGATTTTTGCCCTGCGTGGCCTCGACTTCGCGCGGCTCGAGCAAGCGGTCATGGAGCAGGCCAAGGCGGCCTCGGAGGACTCTTATTCCGCTTCTGCGGCCTCTGAAATCTCTGCCGAGGAACGCAATGCCTTGTTCTGGGAGGGGCGAGAATTGCCGCCCTTGCCGGAGCCCAAAACTGCTCCAGCCGTGGATGATTCCGACCCGGAACTGCTGCGCAAGGCCATGCGTTCTGTCAGCCATACGAACATAGATTTGCTTCGGGCAGTCTCCGATGTCGAGGACCTTTACTATCATCTGACGCACTAGACATTGCCACCCCAGGGCAGCGGCTTGAGCACCAGCCCTGGATAACGTTGTAGGGAGTTTGCATGGCCGCGGTCACGTTCATCCACACCTCCGATTTCCAGCTGGGCATGACCCGCTGGTTTTTAAGTCCCGCGGCGCAGTCGCGTTTTGATGATGACCGCGAAGCAGCGGTCTTGCGGCTGGGGGAGTTGGCCACCGAGACGGGTGCCGAGTTCATCGTTGTGGCCGGTGACGTCTTCGAGCACAACTCCTTGAGCAAAACCACGCTGTTGCGCGCGAAGGATATGTTCAAGCGCCTGCCGGTTCCGGTCTACTTGTTGCCCGGCAACCATGATCCGCTCGTGGCGGATTCCATCTTCTTCAACTCCTTTGCGGATAACGTGCACGTGATCGCTGATTCGGAGCCGATTGAGGTTCGCCCAGGCTTGGAGATCGTTGGTGCCCCTTACCTGTCTAAGCGGGCTAATTATGACCTCGTGCGCCGTGCGCTGGAGCCTTTAGAGCCTGCCGAGGAGGGCGCGGTTCGCATCGCGGTGGGCCACGGCCAGGTGGAATCCCGCGCGGGCGAGGGCGAGGACTCGGATGCCGATACGATCGACCTCGCCTTCGTGGAAGAATGCCTGGATAAGGGTGTTATCGATTACCTGGCGCTGGGGGATACACACTCCACCGAATCTCTCGGTTCTACCGGCAAGGTATGGTTCTCCGGCAGCCCGGAGACCACGGCCTTCGACGATAGGGAGCGCGATTCGGGCAACGCCTTGGTGGTGACCGTTGAGGGAGAGCGGGTGGACGTGGCCAAGCACCACGTTGGCCGCTGGGACTTCCGGGCGATTGATGCGGACGTTAACTCACTGGAGGAGGTCGAGGCTTTTCTTGCGGAGCTCGATGCCGTTCCGGAGAAGATTCGTACCGCGGTGAAGTACAGCCTGCGTGGCACCGTGGGCTTGAGCGCGCAGGCCCGTCTGGAGCAGGGCCTGGCGGAGATGGAGGAGGTCTTTGCCTCCCTCAAGCCGCGCAAGAGGACCATGGACCTGCATCTGGCGCCCTCAGAAGAAGAACTCGGCGAGCTGAGTTTGAGCGGGTACGCCGCCGATGCGCTAGCGGAGCTGCTCGAGGACCTAGATAATCCCACTGCCCGCGACGCCGCCAACCTGCTGTTCCGCCTCAGCGCGAAGGGAGCCTAAACCATGATGCAGCTGCATTCTGTTGAACTGAACAACGTCCGAGGCGTGGAGCACCTCGAGATCAAGGACCTCCCGGAGACCGGGGTGGTGGTCATCGGTGGGCCGAACGAAGCTGGAAAGTCCACGCTGGTGGAGGCCATCGATTTCGTGCTCACGGAAAAGCACACGGCAAATTCCAAGCCGGTGAGGGCGCTCCAGCCTGCCGGCCGCGATGTGGGACCTGAGGTCACGCTGGAGGCAACCGTGGGGCCTTACCGCTTCCGTATTCGCAAGCGGTGGGTGAAGAAGCGCACCTCGGAGCTGCATGTTTTCTCCCCGCGCCCGGGCCAGTGGACCGGTGCCGAGGCGGATGGGGAGTTGGAGCGCATCCTTAGTGAGAACGTGGACCGCGCGCTTCTCGACGCCCTCTTCGTCCGCCAGGACGACCCCCACCAAGGCATCGCCGCGGTGGGCATTCCTTCCCTAACCGCCGCACTCGAAGAAGAAACCGGGGCGAGTGCCGCGGCAGAAGATTCTGAACTGCTCACGCGCATCGAAGCGGAATATAAGGAGTACTTCACCGCGAAGACAGACAAGCCGGCAGGAGACTATAAGGCTGCCATTGCTGCGCTGGCGGATGCTGAGGAGAAGCACGCTGCCGCCGAGGCCGGCCTGCGCGAACTCGACGGCGTGGTGGAGCGCTATGAAGCCGCCGAGCTGAAGAAAGCCGAGGCTGAAGCCGCTCTGCCGGCAGCCGCGGAAGAATGCGAGCGCCGTGACGGTGAGCTGCTCGCCGCTCGGGCCGCCCAGGAGAAAGTCACCGCGCAGGAGGCGGCGGTGGCTCGGGCGGCGGAGGCTGTGACGCGCGCGGAGAAGGAAGCGGAGCGCCGTAAAGCTGTGGTTGCTGAGCATGCCGCAGCTGCCGAGGCTGCTGAGCGTGCCGCCGCAGCGGTTATTCAAGCCCGCGAGAGGGCCGAGGAAGAAGCCGCCGCCCGAGCGAAGCTGGAAGAAGTGCACGCCGAGGTCCACCAGCGCTATGAGGCCGTGCGCGAGGAGCGCCAGCGCGCCCGCCGCGCGCAGCAACGCGCTGAACGCGAGGCCCTGGGTACCCGCCTCGAAGCACTGAACAAACTGGAAGAGACTTTGGCGTCCCGCCGCCGTGAACTGGCCGCGACTCCCGACGTTCCGAACCTTCAGGCCTTGGAGGACGCTGCACGCGAGGTCACCGTCCAGGAGCGCCTGCGCGCGGCTGCGGCGGCCAAGCTTTACTTTTCTGGCGAGGGCTCCTTTAGCGTAGATGGCGAAGAATGTGCGCTGGAGAGCGGTCAAGAACTGGCAGTCGAACTGCGCGAGGGCACCACGCTGAAGATCGGCGACATTACCGCCCGCTATGCAGCCGGTGCGGGCGATAGCGGTGAGGAAGGCGTGGAGAAAGCCCGAGCGGAGCTCACACGCCTGCTGGAAGACGCCGGGTGCGAGGACGTGGAGGCCGCCCGTGCCACCCACGAAAAACACATAGAGCTAGCATCCGCTGCCGATACCGCGGCCCGCGAACTCACTGCGGCACTGGGTGGGGAGGACCTGGGTGAGTTGCGTGCTCGCTTCGAGGCGGGCGCGGCCGATGTTGCGGACACCGAGGGGCCCGGCGGCTCTACCGATTCCACCGCACAGCCGCGGGAGCTCGACGTCGTGGAGCAGGAAGAAGAGGAGCTGCGCAGGAAGCTGGATGAGCTCGACCGCGCCCTGGCACCCTACCGCGAGAACAAGGCGGGCGCCGCACTGGAGGTGGCGATGGTCCGTGCGGAGGAGGCCACGATGCAGCGTGATGCTCAGGCCGCAGCCGTAGAGGCCGCCCGCGCCCAGCTCAGTGATGCCGAGGTGACCGCCGCGATTGAGACAGCACGGACTGAGCTGGCGAAGGAGAAGGCGGCTTTGGAGGAGATGTCCACCGTGGATGTCGACACCGCAGAGCAGCTAGCTAGGGGAGCACACACGCACGTTGATTCGCTGAACGCAGCGGTCAATGCGGCGGTTGGCGATATGCGCGAGTTTAACGGGCTTATCACTATGCACTCTGGTGCAGCTGAGGATGCAGAGAAAGCTGCCGCGGAGCTCGAAGTGGCTCGTGAGCGCCATGCCGCTGTCGAGCGCCGTGCGAATGCCGCGCGCTACCTGCGTACGCTCATGCTGCGCCATCGCGACGCCGCCCGCCAGCGCTATGCCGCGCCGTTTGTCGCGGCGCTCAACGGCTTGGCCCGCACGGTCTTCGGTGGCGATGTGGACTTTGAACTCTCAGAAGAGCTCAAGGTCCAGGCTCGCAGCCGCAATGGTGAGACCGTAGCCTTCAACGCGCTGTCCGGTGGCGCCAAGGAGCAGTTGAGCATCTTGACGCGCTTTGCCATAGCGCAGCTGGTCTCTGAAGAACCGGTGCCGGTCATCATCGATGACGCCTTGGGCTCCACTGACTCACAGCGCCTTCAGCTCATGGCGGCGTTGTTTAGCAAGGCTGGAAGGAACACGCAGGTCATTGTGCTGACCTGTATGCCGCAGCGCTACTCGTGGGTATCTGGGCGCACGGACTTAGATATGGAGAAACTTACAAGCTCCTAAGTCCTAGCGTGTAGGGTATGAGCCATGACAGCGGACACTCGATGGCTCACCGAAAGCGAACAGAACCTCTGGCGGCATATTCTGGCCAGCATTCGCAAGATTAATCGCGGCATGGAGGAAACTCTCTTAGCCTGTAGCGATATCTCTGCGGCGGAGTTTGCAGTCCTCGTCTCGCTTTCGGAGGCACCTGAGCACACGCTGCGTTTGCGCGAGTTGTGCTCGGAACTGGACTGGGACCGCTCCCGCGCCTCCCACCAAATCACCCGCATGGAGAAGCGGGGTTTGGTGTGCAAAGAAAAGTGCGCGGGCGATGCGCGCGGTGTTGAAGTCGTTATGACGAAGCTCGGACAGGAGCGCCTTGAGGCGGCGGTGCCTGAGCACGTTGAGTCCGTACGCCGCATGGTCTTTGATCACCTCGATCCTGCCGATGCCCCTGCGCTCCTGCGATTCTGTGAGGGGGTCCTCTCAGAGAGCAACCTTCCGGGCTATGAGGGCTTCGTTCCGGATGAACGCTTGGGCCTCCACGCCGACTAGCTCCGCTTAGCGCGAGTAGAGTAGGGCCCGTCCGTTTACGCACTAGGAGGTGACTTTCCCGCACCATGATGGGACAAGAACTGTTTGAGCATCCGCAGCGCCAGTACACCACGTATGGCATCACCCCATTGACAGAGCTCAGCGCTCAGGTAGGCCCCGTTGAGGACCTAGAGGAGCTCACTGAGGAACAAGCCACCGCACTTGAGACTGCCCTTGAACAGCATCCGGAGGGTGCATTGACTTTCGATGACGCTTCGCAGCTGTGGATCGTCGGCGCGGAAGAAGATATTGAGCGCATGTTCCAGGACCGCGAAGATTTCGTCGAAGCGCTCAATAACAATGAGGACCCTGGGGTCTAGCCCACAGTCGGTGTCAAACTAAAGGCGGATAGCGGCGGAAATATCTGCGTTTAACTACGGACGGCTCTGCATAAACTGCTAAGATACTCTGTGTTAAAGGGCGAGCATCCCCCATGCTTTTTAAAGACAGCTTCAATGAGAGCGCAGTCTGGCTAGGGGAGCTAAGTGAAAGGACTAAACATGATCGGCGAGCGCGATTTGGCTCAGGAGCAGCGCGAAGCAGCTGCACGTGACAAGGCTGACGGCTGGGTATCCGTCTTCGTTCAGTGGATTCCCTCCATGCTTCTCTCCGTGGTGATGCTGGGCGCCTTGATGTTCGGCATGTACTACATCGAGCACGGCACCTTGGACATCACCCAGCCGATCGTCAACCAGTACATCACCCAGTAACTGGTTCGCTCCTCACGCTGCCGCCAAGCGGGGAAAACAGCTGACTTCAAGCCCCAGCAGAATTGCCTGCTGGGGCTTCATCCTTCTCACCTGCCGCCTTCTCAACCTTTCATCCGTCTCTCTTCGCGCTCACTCACTTCTCGCCCGCGCCCTTCGCGCTCACCGTGGGCCTTAATCTGCTGCCACAAACATGCTCGGTGAGCGCGAAGGGAGTATCTATCAGGCAGGGAGTGTATTCATCCGATAGCCTGAACTCCATGGACTCTCGCATCTACGTTCGCTATCTCAACGGCCCGCTCCTGTGGCTGGGAGTTATCGTTGGCCTTGCCGTCGTGGCAGCTGTGATTCCCACGATGATTGATTCCACGTGGGCAGCCATCCTCTTCGGCGCCCTGGTACTCGCCGCAACTGTGGCTTGCATTCTGATGCGGGTGAAGATCGTCGTGAGTGACGACGACGTTGCGGTCTCTATCCTGGGCATATTCACGAAGAGGATTCCACTCAGCGATATCACCGGGGCGAGCGTCGGTCCCGCGACCGGGCTCAAGGAAGGCGCAGGCCCGCGCATTGTCGACGGAGATTCGGCGTACATCGTGTCCGGGCCGACTGTGCGCATTGAACAGGGCCGAAGCTCTCTTCTCGCTTCGGCGAAGAATCCGGAGGAAGTGGCTGCGGATATTAAGGCGCGCTTGCGCTAGTTCCATATTCCCAGACCTCGATCCCGGGGTGGGTGGTGAGACGTCGGCAAGCGCTGGGCGACGCCCACCTGCAGGTTGCGGGTTTCAGGTCTGGGGGAATGCAAAATGCGCACGGTTGCCCCGCACACGTGGCGTCGTTGAAACGGTGGGCCGAGGCGCGGCATAGTGCGGGGCGGTTTGGGCATGAAAAAGTGCCCCTGACAGGGATCGAACCTGCGACCTTCGGTACCGGAAACCGATGCTCTAATCCGCTGAGCTACAAGGGCATTGCTGGCGAAATGCCAACGATGCGATTCTAGCCTATAAAGACTGAAGCGCAGTAATTGGCCTCACGCCGATGGGGGTGTGATGGGAAAGAAGGAGTGCTAGGACAGCCACTCCTTCATGGTTCCCGCCGTTCCTACTACTGGGCGGGCTGTTCCTGAGCCTGGGGCTGGTCAAAGAAGCCCGGCGCATCCGCGGTGTGGACGTCACCAGTGCGCAGGTAGTCCACCACAATCTGGTTCACAGCCTGGTTTCCCATGGCGAAGTGTCCGTGGCCCGGGCCGTGGACGGTCACCACGCGGGACTGCATCGGGTCAGACAGGCCGCGGTAGAAGGCATACGGGGTCTGCGGGTCGCCGGTGGACTGAATCTGCAGCGGCTTGGTAGCCAGCTGCGCGCCGCTGACCTGTACCGGCTTGGTGATTGGTGCGCGGCCACCGCAGCCGACGCCGGAGGCGTACATGGAGTTAAACAGCGTGAAGGGGTCAACGGTGACGTAGTTGGACCACAGGAAGGCCGGGATGCGCGTCGGATCCATCGGGGCGGTGTTCTCGTTGCACATGATGATGTTCTGCATACTCTGGGTATTCACCAGGCTCTGGATCGCAGCTTCCTGGTCCGCTTCGCTAGCCTGCGGCTCGATTGCGTTGAAGTCGAGCGGTTCGATGCCACCGATGTGCTTGGCCATCGCGTCCCAGGCCTCTGGGCGCGGGACTACCTGGTCGCGCGTTACCTGGAGGGTAGGGGAGGTAGCCTGGATGCCCTGCGGGTTGGATGCCTTGCCTGCGAGGTGCTCGGCCTGCACGCGCAGTTCGCCCGTGGCGGTCATGATATTCGCGCCCGGCTGGCCGGCGAATTCGAGGCCCGGCGGGAGATCACCAATCTCGGCGTCCGGCGGCAATACGGTGGGGCGCACGCCGGCCTCGGCGGCGACAATCTGAGACCAGCGCTCGTAGGCCTTCAGCGGAGTCTTGCCCGCGTGGTAGGTGTCATCGTTCTTCGCCACGAAGTTAAAGAAGTCATGCAGGGCATTTTCGTAGCCTGCCTGCTGGGATGCGAAGATCTGGTTCCAGGCCATGTCCGGATTCATGCCGGAATCCAGCACCACCTTGTCGGTGTGCTGCGGGAAGAGAGTGGCGTAGGTCGACCCCAGGAAGGTGCCGTAGGACAGGCCAGCGATGTTAATGCGTTCATCGCCGAGTGCCTGGCGTACAACCTCCCAGTCGCGGGCGGTGTTCTCTGTGGTAAGGGAGTCGGTGTAGCCCGGGGTGTTCTTCTCGCAGTTGTTGCGGGTAACGGCACCTGCCTTCGTGAGAGTCTCTAGCGGATTGCCTGTGGCCGCGGTCATGGAGCAGTTCAGCGCGCCGGAATCGCGCAGGCCGCGCGGCTGGACGCCGATGATGTCGAACTCCTGCTCAATCTCGTCTGGCCAATTCGCGTTGTTCACCCAGGCGTATGCATCGCCGCTCGGGCCGCCCGGGTTGGTAAACAGGCTGCCCTTGCGCTCGCCGGTGGCCTTGAGGCGAATGAGTCCGACGTCGATGGTGCCCTTTTCCGGCGCATCGTGATAGGTCGGAGCCGTAACGTGACCGCACTCGGCGCGCTCCTCAGTGACCCCCTCCGGGCACGGCCCCCACTTGATGGTGGGTTGGTCTGCGTGGGCAACAGCGGGCGCGGCAACCAGGCCGGCAGCAACAGCTACGGGTCCCAGCACCGAGCCTAAAACGCGAGAAAGACGCATAGAATAAGGCTCCTAGAATCGTTAATTAGTACGTGCCTTATCCTATGCGCCGGGGGTGATGTGAGCCGAGTGTTCGGAAGGGGCGGGTGCCCCCGAACGTCACATTACTTAACAATCACCACAATGAGATCACGCGGGCCGTGGACACCCTCCACGCGGGAGAGCTCGATATCCGAGGTCGCGGAAGGGCCCGAGATCCACGTTGCCGGGCGCTCCGGGTTCATGCGGGAGACCATCTCCGGGACGCCATAGACAATCTGGTCCTTGCGCACGATGCACACGTGACGGTCCGGCACCAAGGTCAGCGCGCGGCGGCCACAGGTCTCATTGGACTCGAGCACGATGGTGCCGGTCTGGGCGGAGGTGACGTGGGATTCGGTCACCACTGCATCGACGGCGTCGAGCTCGCGCGGGTCCTTGGCGTTGTCGTCTGGGGTGGTGGTGCCTTCGAAGCCGTCGAGAAGCCCAGCGTCCATGCCGGGTGCGTAGACGACGTTCGAGCAACCGCGCTCTTTAAGGATGTCCACGAGGGTGGAGTTCAACCCAGACTCATCGGTGACGTGCACATCAGCCTTGTAGTCTTCGAGGCGGTCCACCAGCATCTCACGCAGCTCATCCTCGTTGAGCGTGCCTTCCTTCTGGTACTCGCGCGGAATGTCTACGTGGTCCGGCAGGCCAGCCTGCTTCTGGGCGGCGGAAATGCGGTTGAGGATTTCCTCTTTGGCGGTGGTCACTTGATGCCCTCCTTCTTGGCTTGGGCGAGGAGTTCTTGAGCTTCGTCGGTGTTGAACCATTGGCGGAAGGACTTCTTCGGCGGAACGGCAGTATCGCGTACCTCGGACCAACCAGACATGAACAGCGGCAGCTTGTCGATGACTCCGTTGAAACCACCGAGGACACGGCCGAGCGCCACCATGTGGGTGATCTGGTTCCAAATCTTCGGGTTCTTCCACACCAGCTCCACGACCTGGAAGAGCTTCTCCTCGACCGGCGGGGTGGCGTGGGTGACCTTCTGGTAGCGGTTTTCCAGAATGACCTGGGAGAGCGGGATGCGCACCGGGCACACCTCATCGCAGCGGCCACACAGGGAGCAGGCGTAGGGCAAGCTTGCCGACGGATCGTTGTGGTCCTTCATGCCAGTCAGCTGCGGCGTCAGGGAGATGCCGATCGGGCCCGGGTAGACCGAGCCATAGGCGTGGCCGCCGGCGCGCTCGTAGACCGGGCAGACGTTCAGGCAGGCAGAGCAGCGAATGCACTTGAGTGCCTCGTGTCCCTTGGGGGAGGACAGTGCAGCGGTGCGGCCGTTATCCAGCAACACGATGTGGAAGTTCTGCGGGCCGTCACCTTCGGTCACGCCCGACCACATGGAGGTGTACGGGTTCATGCGCTCCGCGGTGGAGGAGCGCGGCAGCAGCTGCAGGAAGACCTCGAGGTCCTGGAAAGTCGGGACCAGCTTCTCAATACCCATCACGGTAATGAGGGTCTCCGGCAGGGTCAGGCACATGCGGCCATTGCCCTCAGACTCCACGATGTTGATGGTGCCGGTTTCTGCCACACCGAAGTTGGCGCCGGAGATGGCGACCTTAGCCTTCATGAACTGCTCGCGCAGGAACTGGCGGGATGCTTCGGCCAGCTCCGCCGGCTCGGCCTTGAGGGAGTCATCCGTATTCGGCATCTTGTTGACAAAGATGTCACGGATCTCCGCGCGGTTGCGGTGAATAGCCGGGACCAGAATGTGGGAAGGCTTGTCCTCACCCAGCTGGACGATGAGCTCCGCCAGGTCAGTTTCCTGGGCGTGGATGCCGGCCTCTTCCAGGTGCTCGTTGAGAGCGATTTCCTGGGTAGCCATGGACTTAATCTTGACCACGTCGGTCTCACCGGTTTCGCGGATAAGCCCCTCGATGATCTCGTTGGCTTCCTTGGCGTCGCGTGCCCAGTGGACGATGCCTCCGCGCTTGGTCACCTGCTCTTCGAATTGGAGCAGCAGTTCGCCCATGCGCACGGCGACGTCATCCTTGAGTGCAGAGCCGGCGTCGCGAAGCTGCTCCCAGTCCGGTGTTTCATCAACGGCGTGCTGGCGCTTGTCACGAATCGTGGTGGTGGCGTGGTGCAGGTTGCGGCGCTGGGTGGCGTTGTTGAGACCCACGTGAGCCAGCGGCACGAAGGCCTTCGATCCGCGCAGGTTGCCGTAGCCTTCTGGGGCGCGGGGAGGGGTGGTGTCGAGGAAGGAAGTCATTAGAGCATCTTCTCCTTGGAGTAGGCCGCGGAGGTGGGAGTCCACGGGTGTTCCTTGGTGGAGGCGAGGATTTCCGCCAGGTGGATAGCGCGAACACCGGAGCGCTGGCGAGCCAAAGCGCCACCGATGTTCATCAGGCAGGAGGAGTCACCGCCGGTGACGTATTCGGCCTCGGTTTCGCGGATGTGGCGGGTTTTGTCACCCACCATCGCGGCAGAAACCTCGGCGTTCTTGAGCGCGAAGGTGCCGCCGAAGCCACAGCACTCTTCAGCATTAGGCAGCGGGGCGAGGTCGATTCCTTCGACCTCCTTAAGAAGCTGGTAGGGGCGGTCACCCAGTTTGAGGAAACGTAGGCCGTGGCAGGAGGGGTGGTAGGTCACGCGGTGAGGGAAGAAGGCGCCGACGTTGGTGACACCGGCGACGTCGACAAGAAACTCCGGCAAGTCCAGGGTCTTGCCGGCTGCCTTCTTGGCGCCGTCCACATCAGCGGAGGTGCCGAAGCGGTCCGCGATCATCTCGTGCTGCTCGCGCACGGCGCCCACGCAGGAGCCGGAGGCAGAAACCACGTAATCAATGGAGGGATCCGCGAAGGCGTCCGCATAGGTGCGGATCATGCCCAAGGTCTGCTCCTGGTAGCCGGTGTTGATGTGCATCTGGCCGCAACAAGTCTGTTCCTCGGGGAAGACGACGTCGTAGCCCAGGCGGGAGAGGATCAGGGCCGTGGCCTTGTGGGCATCGGGGAAAAGTGAGTCACCGATGCAGGTGGAAAACAATGCTATTCGCATTTGTGAGCGCTCCTTAATCTGCCTCCATGTGGCTTGTCCCGTGCTGTGCACAGCGGAGTTGTGCTCGGATGCGCGCTACCAGGACAGCCGCACTGGGCATTTTTCGAGTGTGTACCTTTGAGCCTACCGCCCAAAACTCACATTATCGACACGGGATTACCCCTCCTACCTGGCTTTTTATCGCAACACTAATGTTGTGAAATTCCTAACGTGCGGTGATGGTCGCAGCGGTCGCGGCCGATATGAGGCAACCCCCAGACTGGGCGATGAAGACGCCCGAATCTGGGGGTAGTTAGTGGTGTAGAACTTTATGGCTAAATCCTTTTAGGGGACCAAGAAGCCCAGCACGTTGGTCATGAGGAAGACGATGACGCACACGACGGCGAGGAAGGCCACGGAGTAGCCCACGACCGCCTTGAAGATGCGGGATTCCTCGCCCTCCATCTGCACGGCGGTGGCGGCGATGGCCAGTGACTGCGGGGAGATCATCTTGCCCACAACGCCACCGGAGGTATTGGCGGCCAGCATGAGGTCCGGATTGACGCCGATGCGCTCGGCGGCGGTGACCTGCAGGTTGGCAAAGAGTGCGTTAGCGGAGGTATCCGAACCGGTAACCGCGGTACCAATCCAACCCAAGACGGGGGAGAAGAGCGCGAAGATACCTCCGACAGAAGCCACGAACTGGCCGATGGAGATGGTCTGGCCGGAGTAGTTCATAGTGTAGGCCAGCGCCAGGACCAGGATGATGGTCAGCGCAGAGAACTTCATGCGGGAGATAACCTCGCCAAACTTAGCTAGCGGTGCCGATGCCTCCAGCGTGTAGCGGCCGTTCTCGTTGAAGGACATGTAGATAACAGCCACGATGATGCCGGAAATCAACAGCAGGGTGCCCGGGTTGCCCAACACGTTGAACTTAAACGCGGTATCCATGGCGTGGCCTTCGGCGTCGAAGACGGTGCCTTCGAGAAGCGGCCAGGCAACGTTGAGCTGCAGGAAGCCGAAGATGGCAGGCCATGCGGTGGCGATTGCGAAGACTGCAGTGACCACGGCATAGGGCAGCAGTGCCATCCAGATGCGGCTGCCGTTGAGGTCCGTGACCTCCTCTTGGGCGGGCAACTCCATGCGCTCACGCAGGCTGTCCACACCCTTGGGCTTCCACACACGCAGGAAGAGGAAGCCAGCGCCGAGGGAGACAATGCAAGCCACGACGTTGGTGAGCTGGTAGGCAAAGAAGGTGGCCGCGGCCCACTGAGCAATGGCGAAGGAGATGCCGATGACAGCGGCGGCGGGACCTGCTTCTTTAACACCGCGCATGCCGTCAAGGATGAAGAGGATAAAGAAAGGCACGACGGCGGCGATGAGCAGGACCTGCAGCGAAATCAGTCCGGCGATATCAGCGGTCTGTTCGGCGGTACGGCCGCCCACGGAGCCTGCGGTGGTCACCGGGATGCCTACCGCGCCGAAGGCCACGGGTGCGGTGTTGGCGATGAGCACGGTGGTGGCTGCCTTGAGGGGTTTGACGCCCAGCGCCAGGATCATGGTGGCCGTAATTGCTACCGGAGCGCCGAAGCCGGCGAGCGCCTCCAAGAGGCCACCGAAGCAGAAAGCGATGAGAATGGCCTGGATGCGAATATCGCCATCGCCCAAGAGGTCAAAGGTCTTGCGCAGGTCATTGAAGCGGCCAGAGGCCACGGTGACCTCGTAGAACCAGATGGCAGTAATGATCACCCAGACGATGGGGAAGAGGCCGAAGAGCCCGCCGCGCACCGCGGAGGACAAAGCCATGCCGGTTGGCATGCCCATGCCAAAAATGGCGATGAGAACCGCGACGAGAAGCGCTACCGCACCCGAGGAGTGAGCGCGGGCCTTGAGCCCTAGGAGCATGATGAAGAACGCGATGAGCGGCAGCGTGGACACCAGCGCGGTGAGCCCGACGTTGCCAGCAATGGCGTCGGTGGTGATGTTGAAGGTTGACATAAAACTCAATTCCAGTTGGCTCCCGCTGGCGTCTTTGTGGAGAAACCCGGCATGCGGCACCGCATGTGTCGGCCAAGCGAGAAGGCGAAAGGTTGGATCGATTCAGATAACGCCTTTAGGGTAGAACTTGGTGCTTCGCTGTGCCGCATTGTTCACCTGATGGGGGTGAGTGACCTTGCTAACCTCTGCGACCTGATAGCGCCTCCCAGCGGCGGAGACGATAGACTTTGGCCCTATGAATCCTGAAGATCTTTCCGTCCTGATCAAGAACACTGCCGCTGCCGTGCTCACCGAGCATGAACTGGACGCCTCCGTCCTGCCAGAGACTGTCACCGTGGAGCGCCCGCGCAACCCGGAGCACGGTGACTATGCCACCAACCTGGCACTCCAGGTAGCCAAGAAGGCTGGTGCCCAGCCCCGCGAGCTGGCGCAGTGGTTGGCGGATGCCCTCGCCGGCAACGACGCCATCGATGAGGCCTCCATCGCGGGCCCGGGATTCCTTAACATTCGCCTCGCTGCCGCAGCGCAGGGCGCCATCGTGGCCCAGGTGCTCAATGCCGGTGCAGACTTCGGCAGCAACACCACCTACCAGGGCAAGAAGATCAACCTGGAGTTCGTCTCCGCGAACCCGACTGGCCCGATCCACCTGGGCGGAACCCGCTGGGCTGCCGTGGGTGATTCGCTGGGCCGCGTGCTCGAAGCCTCCGGCGCGGAGGTGACCCGCGAGTACTACTTCAACGATCACGGCGGCCAGATCGACCGCTTCGCTCGTTCCCTCGTGGCTGCCGCCAAGGGCGAGCCGACCCCGGAGGACGGTTACGGCGGCGATTACATCAAGGAGATCGCTCAGGGTGTGCTGGAGCAGACCCCGGACGCCCTCGACGGCAGCGATGCCGAGGTCCAGGAAGCCTTCCGCTCCGCGGGCGTGGAGATGATGTTCGCCCAGATTAAGAAGTCCCTCCACGAGTTCGGCGTGGACTTCGATGTCTACTTCCACGAGAACTCCCTCTTCGAGTCCGGTGCCGTGGAGAAGGCCATCCAAAAGCTCAAGGACAACGGCAAGCTCTACGAGTCTGAGGGCGCATGGTGGCTGAAGTCCACCGAGTACGGCGATGATAAGGACCGCGTGGTCATCAAGTCCGATGGCAACGCCGCCTACATCGCCGGCGATATCGCCTACGTGGCTGATAAGTTTGACCGCGGCCACGACCTGGCCATCTACATGCTGGGCGCAGACCATCACGGCTACATCGCTCGCTTGCGCGCTTCCGCCCAGGCTTTGGGCTATGACCCGGAGGCCGTCGAGGTCCTCATCGGCCAGATGGTCAACCTGGTCCGCGATGGCCAAGCGGTCAAGATGTCTAAGCGTGCCGGAACCGTCATCACTCTTGATGACCTCGTCGAGGCCATCGGTGTCGACGGTGCGCGCTACTCCCTGGTGCGTTCCTCCGTGGATTCCAGCCTGGACATCGACTTAGGCCTGTGGGCTTCGCAGTCTGCGGATAATCCGGTCTACTACGTGCAGTATGGACATGCCCGTATCTGCTCCATCCTGCGCAAGGCAGAAGAGCTGGGCTTCGATACTGCCGCGCTTGCCGACGCCCCCCTCGACCTCCTCACCCACGATAAGGAAGGCGACCTCATTCGCACCCTGGGCGAGTTCCCGGAGGTTGTGGCCACCGCCGCCACGCTGCGCGAACCGCACCGCATCGCGCGCTATGCCGAGGAGCTTGCCGCCGTGTTCCACCGCTTCTATGACCAGTGCCAGGTGTTGCCGAAGGCTGGTGAAGAGACCGAGCCGATTCACTCTGCGCGCCTCGCCCTGGCCAGCGCCACCCGCCAGGTCATGGCCAATGCCCTGACCATGGTTGGGGTCAGCGCACCGGAGAAGATGTAAGACGGAGAAGATGTAAGACGGAGAAGATATAAGACAAGGTATCGATGACTGATTTCAATTCTCTTCCGGCCCACGTGTGGCCGCGCAAAGCTGCTCGTGATTCCGATGGTGTGGTCTCGATCGGCGGCGTTTCCCTGACCGACCTGGCCGAAGAATACGGCACCCCGCTCTATGTCTTTGATGAGCAGGATTTCCGCTCACGCTGCCGGGACATGGCCCAGGCCTTCGGCGGCCCCGACCACGTGCACTATGCCTCCAAGGCTTTCATCACCAAGCGCATCGTCCGCTGGGTAGATGAGGAGGGCCTGTGCCTTGACGTGGCCTCCCTCAACGAGGCCAAGCTGGCGCTCGCTGCGGACTTCCCACCGGAGCGCATGACCGCGCACGGCAACAACAAGGAAGACGAATACCTTGAGTTGTGCGTAAACGAGGGGATTGGCCATGTGGTCTTGGATAACGCGGAGGAGCTCTCGCGCCTCAACAGCATTGCTGCGGCCGCCGGCCGTGTGCAGCCGGTGATGATCCGCGTCAAGCCCGGCGTGGATGCCCACACACACGAATTCATCGCCACGGCTCATGAGGATCAAAAGTTCGGCATTTCCCTGTCCACCGGCGCCGCCTTCGATGTCGCTCGCACGGTGCTGGAATCCGCGAACCTAAAGCTCGTGGGCCTGCACTGCCACGTGGGCTCCTCGGTGTTTAATGCCGATGGCTTCAAGCTGGCCGCCGAGCGCGTGCTGAGCCTATATAAGCGCATTCACTCCGAGCTCGGCGTTGCCCTTGAGGAGCTGGACTTGGGCGGCGGCTTCGGCATTCCCTACATGGAATACGAGGAAGCACTCGACGTCGCCACGCTGGCCAAGGACCTGCTCGACGCCGTGAAGCGAACCGCCACTGAACTCGGCATCAAGCCGCCCTTCGTGCTGGTGGAGCCCGGCCGCTCGCTGGTGGGTGCCTCCGCGGTCACCGTCTACCGCGTGGGCACGGTCAAGGACGTGGAGACCGGCAAGGCGGATCTGCCGATGCGCCGCTACCTCTCCGTGGACGGTGGCATGTCCGATAACATCCGGCCGGCGCTCTATGGCTCTGAGTATGACGTGCGCGTGGTCAACCGCCGCACCCAGGGCCAGCCGGTGGACTCGCGCATCGTGGGCTTCCACTGTGAGTCCGGTGACATTCTGGTCAACGAGCGCCGTTTCCCCTCGGATATCACTACCGGGGATCTCCTCGCTTTCGCCACCACCGGCGCCTATCAGTACATGATGGCCTCGCGCTATAACGGCGCTCTGCGCCCAGCAGTAGTTTCCGTGCGTGACGGCAAAGCCTCGCTCATGCTGCGCCGGGAAACGGTGGAGGACTTGCTGGCGTTGGACGTCGACTAGCGCGGCGTTGGCACAGCTCACCGCATTTTATTCACAAAGACATGGCCGGTCGCACGTTGTGCCGGCCATTTCGTATAGAAATAGACAGCTCGTTCTGTATAGTGATGGGCTAGCACGTAAGAATCTTTCGCAATTTCAACAAGGGGACACCATGACGACGAACCGTAGCAAGAAGCCCGAAGGCGAACCCGTAGGGATCGCGCTGCTTGGATTTGGCACTGTGGGCGCTGAGGTTTTCCGCCTCGTGCAGGAGAACGCTGACGCTTTTGCACACCGCATCGGCGGTCCCGTGGAGATCCGCGGTGTCGCCGTGCACAACAAGAACAAGCTGCGCCCGGGCGTGCCGGCGGAGCTGCTGACCGACGACGCCAAGGCGCTTGTCCTGCGCGATGATATCGACCTCGTCGTCGAGGTCATCGGCGGCATTGATTTCCCGCGCGAGCTTGTCCTCGCCGCCCTCAACGCCGGTAAATCCGTGGTCACCGCCAACAAGGCTCTCGTGGCCGCGCACGCGGATGAGCTCGCTGAAGCTGCCGACCGCGCCGACGTTGACCTTTACTTCGAGGCCGCTGTAGCCGCCGCCATCCCGGTCGTCGGCATGCTGCGCCGCTCCCTGGCCGGTGACAAGATCCAGCGCATCTCCGGAATCGTCAACGGCACCACCAACTTCATCCTGGACGCCATGGAGTCCACCGGTTCCTCCTATGAGGATGCGCTGGCTGAGGCCACGCGCCTGGGCTACGCCGAGGCCGACCCTACCGCTGACGTAGAGGGCCACGACGCTGCCTCCAAGGCTGCCATCCTCGCATCCCTGGGCTTCTATACCCGCCTGACCTTCGACGATGTCTACTGCGAGGGTATTTCCAAGATCACCGCCGATGACATCACGGCTGCCAACCAGGCCGGCTACTCCATCAAGTTGCTGGCCATCTGTGAGCGCCTCGTGGATGAGGAGACCGGTGCGGAATCCGTCAACGCCCGCGTGCACCCGACGTTGGTTCCGAAGGAGCACCCGCTGGCTTCGGTCAGCCAGTCCTATAACGCCATCTTCGTTGAGGCGGAGGCCGCTGGTTCTCTGATGTTCTACGGCAACGGTGCCGGCGGTAACCCGACGGCATCTGCTGTGCTGGGTGATGTCATCGGCGCGGCACGCAACATCGTCCACGGCGGCCGTGCGCCGGGGGAGAACACCTACGCCAACCTACCTATTGCGGAGTTCGGAGAAGTGGAAACTCGTTATCACGTCGACATGGAAGTTGAAGACCGCACCGGCGTGCTCTCCGCCATCTCCGGTGTCTTTGCCCGCCACGGTGTCTCCCTGCGCACCGTGCGCCAGGAAGACGGCGATGCCACCGCCCGCCTCATCGTGGTCACCCACGCGGCGAAGGAAGCGGTGCTCGAGGATATCGTTGCTGCCCTCGGCGAGCTCGATGAGGTCAAGGCCGTTCACTCCGTCATCCGCCTGGGCGTTTAAGGGGCTTAGGTACAACAATGAGTATCGATATCGAAGTAGGCACCAAGGTCACGGTTCAGGTCCCGGCCTCCTCGGCAAACCTGGGCCCCGGCTACGACACCCTCGGCATCGCGCTGAGCCTCTACGACACCGTAGAGGTAGAAGTCACGCGCTCCGGCTTGGAGGTAGAGATCTTCGGCGAGGGCGCCGATGAGCTTCCTCGCGACGGCTCCCACCTGGTAGTCAAGGCCATCCGTTCTGCGCTGAAGGCTGCCGACGTAGAAGTATCTGGCCTGCGCGTGGTGTGCACGAATAACATCCCGCAGTCCCGTGGTTTGGGCTCCTCGGCCTCGGCCGCGGTAGCCGGCGTGGCCGCGGGCAATGGTCTGGCTGGCTTCCCGCTCTCCGAGGAGCAGGTTGTTCAGCTGTCTTCAGCCTTCGAAGGCCACCCGGATAACGCCGCGGCCTCCGTGCTAGGAAACGCCGTGGTCTCGTGGACCACCGTGCCTGTCGACGGCCGCTCGCTCCCGGAGTACCGCGCCGCCACCTTAGACGTGCACCCGACTATCAAGGCCACGGCCTTGGTCCCGGACTTCCATGCATCAACCCAGGCGGTGCGCCGCGTGCTTCCCTCGCACGTCACGCACGCCGATGCCGCCTTCAACGTCTCCCGTACTGCGGTGAACGTGGCGGCGTTGACCGCCTATCCGGACCTGCTGTGGGAAGGCACCCGCGACCGTCTGCACCAGCCTTATCGCGCTGATGTCCTGCCGGTGACCGCGGAGTGGGTCAACCGCCTGCGCAACCGCGGCTATGCCGCCTACCTGTCCGGTGCTGGCCCCACCGTCATGGTCTTGCACACCGAGCCCATCGAGGAAGAGATCCTCGAGGATGCCCGCGGACAGAACCTGCGCGTGCTGGAGCTGGAGGTCGCCGGGCCGGTTTCCGTCGAGCGCGGTTAGGCTAGCTAGCCTCCTTTTCCACGTTGATTCGGCACACGCCGTTTCCGGACTTCGGGATCAGCTTCAGGCTTAACCTCCCACCGGAATCGGCAGCCGCCTGCTCCAAGTAGCCATCGTGGATGGCGCAGACGAAGGGGGAGGGCTCCACACCGGCGCTGACAAATGGGCAAGCGTGTAGCTCCACATCAGTGCGGCCCTCCTCGTTGAAGTGATCAGACGAGGTTACCGGGTCAAAGCCCATATCGCGCATCATCCGATAAAGCGAGCCGAGTGCCTCAGCACCATGGCTGGTGGCCGCAGTTTTGGCCCATTCGCGGCCAAGCTCCCGCGCCTGATCGGAGGAATAATCGTTGAGCTGGTCTTTTTCCGCCAGCGCTGTGATAAGCACGCTGATCAGCGTGACGTATTCCTCCGCCACTGAACGGTTGTCCGGCACCCGCACTTGAAAGATCAGTGAGGGGCGTCCGCGCCCCTTCGCCGGAGCAGTAACTACTCTCACTGCGCCAGCGCGAACGAGCTCATCCAGGTGGCCGCGCGCGGTGTTGACATGCATACCCATCTTCTTCGCAATCTCTGCAGCCCGTGCTCCTTGCGGGAATTTCTGTAAGGCCGAGAGGACGTCGCGCTGCTTGGGGGAGAGCTTCATCGTGTCAGGAAACAGCTCGCTGGAGGAGCGGGGGCTAGGCGTAGCAAATGCGGACATGAACTGTGACTCCTTGAAAAACTCTAGAAGGATTCTACATCCGAGGTCCTGATTTTCTTCCACTGCGGTGCTCAGAGGCACCACGACCTGCGTGACGACGTGGGTAAAATCCCATGGATTAAGTACGGGTGTAGACCGTGAGGGCGGTGGCGTCGAGGGCCACGGAGACCTCGTCGCTGGGAGCATTGTTGCCTGCTGGCTCGCCCACTGTGAGCCGTTGGCCGTCAATGTCAATAAGGGTGGTTTTGCCCAGATCGGCCACAATGGTCGCGCTCAGTGCGCCAGCGGGGTCGAAGCGCAGCGCAGACTGGGGAAAGGCCGCCCAGTGCTCGCCGTTGCGAGCTGGCTGAAATGCATCATTCTGGTGGTAGCCGCGAAGCACATTGACGCCCGCCAGCTCTGCCATAAAACGGGACGGGGGCCGTTCCAGTAGGCGCTCCGCGGAGCCTTGAGAGATGATGTTGCCGGCTTCCATCACCAGGATGTCGTCCGCCAGCGTGTCGAGGTCCACGCGGCTGTGGGTGACGATGACCGTGGTACGGTCAGCGGCTGAAAGGCGCAATAAGTGGCGCCAACGCGCGGCGGATTCTACGTCCATGGCGGCAAAGGGCTCATCCGCAACCAATACCGCCGGGCGCGCCGCCAGCGCGCGGAGGAGGGCAACCTGTGCGGCTTGACCACCGGAAAGCTCGGATACATGGCCCAGCTCTTGCAGTCCGGCGGCGTTGATCAACTCTTTGGTCCTTTGCGGGTCTTTGGTCACCATCGTCAACGCTTGAGCCACGGTGGCAGTGGGCGGCAGCCCAGGGTTTTGAGAAAGCATGATCACGCGTTCGGCGTTGGTGTGTGCCCCTTGGAGTCGCCCGCTAATGAAACGCAGAAGCGTGGTCTTTCCGGCACCGTTGGGCCCGACCACCGCGGTCATGCGCCCGCCCCGGAACGTGGTGGTGGCGTTGCCGATAGTTACGGAAAGATCGTGGGGTGGTGCCAGCGGGGCAGTCGCTGCGCGGAGGACATCTGGGTCCATCGGCTTGAGCATGCGCACCTTCGGCTCGCGGCGACGCCGCAGCAACAGGGGCAGTCCGGCGGCGGTGAGCGCAAGGATGGCTATTCCAATAAGCACGGCGGAAAGGGCATAGGCATTGTCCGCGCTGACCTCGCGCTCTAGGTAGATTCCGCTCGGCATGGTTCGGGTCGAGCCGGGCAGGGAACCGGCGAAGGTGATAGTTGTTCCGAATTCACCCAGTGAGCGGGCGAAAGCCAGCGCACCACCGGTGAACACAGCGGGGCGGATGGCTGGGAGAATGATGCGCCGAAGGATGGTTCCCGCTCCTAAGCCGATGCCGCGCGCGCTGGCGATGACCTCAGGATCGAGTTGCCGCAGCGCGGAGTCCACCGCCACCACCGCGAAGGGAAGCGTGACGAAGACATGGGCTGCCACGACACCCGGGAAGGCGAAAGACACGTGCAATCCAGCCTGCTCCAGAACAGGACCAAGCAGTCCGCGGCGCCCCAGCAGGGCAGTAAGAGCCAAGCCGCCCACGACGGGAGGCATGGCCAAGGGGAGGTAGACCACCAGTCTCACCAGGTGGGAGGCGTGGCGTAGCTGCTGCAGCCACAGCGCCAAGCAGGTGCCCAGCAACGTGGACAACACTGTAGACCACGCCGCCGCGAACAGGCTGACGCGGAGAAGATCCTGGGTCATCGGCGAGCTCAGCGTGTCCGAGAGTTGCCTCCAGGGCACCCGCACTCCCAAGGCGAGGACTGGGGCGAGAATGTAGATAGCTGCCAATGCGCCGGCGGCGATGACCGGCCAAGGGGCTCGTGGGCGCTGTTCGCGCAGAATCATGCGCGACACCTAGTTCACCGGAGTGAAGCCGAAGTGTTCCCAAGTGCTGTCAAAATCCGACTCAAGAAGCGAGAGGACAGCGCGCGCTTCTTCATGCCGGGATGAAGAAGCCACCACCGCGCCCATGATTTCATTACGGAAGTCTTCCGCGTGGTCGAGCGAAATGGCCTCGACATCTTCGCTGGCGGCGGCGTCGGTGGAATAGACCCAGCCGGCGTCCGCTTCACCGGAGGCAACCTTTCCCAGGACATCAGCGACTTGGCTCTCCAAAGATGATGCGTGCAGATGCCAGCCATTGGCCTCCATAATGCGCGTGGAAATGGCTCCGCAAGGCACGCTCGGGTCACAGAGAACTAGGCGTGCCGAGGGCTCCAGGTCTGCTGCAGAGCGAAGACCTTGAGGATTACCTTTCGGCACGACCATAACCATGACGTTGCTGGCTAAGGCCACGGGCGTCTCCACGCTGCCCTGAGCGAGTGCATTCTCCATGGTCTCCCGAGAAGCAGTGAGGAGAAGGTCTGCGGGCGCTCCCTCATCGACTTGCTGCACCAAAGCAGAAGAGCCGCCGTTGTTGAAGGCCAGGGGAGTCCCGGAGGCGCTAGCAAGCTCGTCATTCAACACTCTTGTCGAGGATGCAGCAAACACCTGCAAGGGCTCTGTGGAATCAGAGGCGCAACCGGCAACAGTCAGCGCGGCGGCGATGACGGGGGCAGCAATTCTAAGAAGGCGCATGCTTCGTTAGGGTACGGCAGCATTACTCGGTGCGCGTGAATTTGATGTGGACGTCTTGTGGTTCTTTCTTAAGATACTCGTGAGTGAAAATCTCCTCCCGCTGGTCCACCTCTTTGAGCAGCGGAAGGGGGTCGTGCGGAGCTATGAGGATCATGGCTTCGCCCACGTTGAGGGTGCCGAGTGTCCCATGGATGGCACCGTGGCGCACCGCGTGAGGGATTTCGGAGGCGTTGAGGGTGGGGATGTCGTGGCCCTTGGAGGCGTCGATAAGCGGCAAGTTCATTGATCTTTTCCGTTTCGATTTTCTAGGGGGAGCTGGCGTTGCTGCCCACGTCTTTAATTTACTACGATTATATCCGTGCAAATAACTAAGTCAGGTATATCTGTGCGGGATGTCTCGTTGACGTCGCGCCGGCGTTGGCACACCATTGCCTTTAGCCTCGTGGCCTTGTGGATCGCGGTGGGCGTGGGAATCACCGTGGCGAGTTATCTGGGAGCACCCGTCGTGTGGTGGGATCTCATCCATCCGTTTACCCTCGGAGCGCTGACCACCGCGATCCTCGTATTCAGCACCCACTTCACGGAGGCGCTGACCCGCACCCCAGCCGTCGGGTTCCGCGGGGTGGGCACACGGGTGGGCCTAGTGCAGGTAGGTCTGGTTCTGTTGCTCGTCGACCGCGCAGGCTACGACTGGGGAATGCTCGCGGATATTGGCTCCTCACTCGTCATCGTCGCAGTCACGTGGCACCTGTGGGCGTTGTGGTCTAAGCTTCGAGGCTCTCTTTCTGGCTCTTTCGCAGTCACCGTGCCCTTTTATCTGGCCGCGGCCTGCTTCATGGTGGTCTCTGTGCTGTTGGTTATCCTGGCTGCGCACGGGGTGGGTAATTACTCGCTGTTGGTGGCGGCGCATTCACGCGGCATGGTGTGGGGGTTTGCACTGCTGACCATCGTGGGCACCGTCGTCACGCTGCTTCCCACCTTGACCCGAACGCCAATTTCATCAGCCGCCCGGGCCCGGTGTGGTCGAGCATTGACCGTGCATTGCGTGGGGCTGGGGGTGGCCATGCTTGCCGACGCCTCCGGGCTCACCCGCGCCGCCGGCATGGCGCAGCTACTCACCGTCCTCGCCGCTGTGTTCATCATTCAGCCAGTACTCGCCGGCGCGCTTGGTGGCGTGAAGACCACGGCAAGCGTGTCCGCGATGGCGGGACTGGTATGGATGCTGGCACTGTGTGCCGGTGACGCGGCGGCCACTCTCGCCGGGGCCTACCCGCGCGCGGTGACGTTACTCCTGATGCCCACATTCGTCGGCGCCGGCCTCCTGCAGCTCGTGACCGGGGTACTCCACCACATGCTGCCCATCCTGGCCGGGGCTGCTCATCCCGCGCGAGGCCACCTTCCAGGGTTCGTGCGCGTAGCGCTCATCAACCTTGGCGGCGTGCTGAGCCTCACTGGCATTACTAGCGTGTCCTTCGCCGGGCTTATCATGATGGGGCTAGGCCTCATCGCCAATTGTGCGGCCCTAGTGTGGGCCGTCTCGTCATCTCAAGGAGAAGTTCATGTCAAGCGTGCCCGTTAAAAAGGAGCAATCTGAGAAGCAGTGGGCATCCTGGCTCATCATCATTGTTGCCTTGGTGGCGGTCATTGCACTGGCAGTGACCAATTCGCGGATGGGGAAACAAGATCCGGCGCTGGTAGCTTCCGCCGATGCCGTCACTGTGGATGTCTCTGTCGACGGCATGGCCTTTGTTCCGTCCTCTATCAACGTGGCTGTGGGCAGCCACCTGGTGGTGAATTTTCATAACACGGGCGACCAGGTCCACGACTTGAAAATCGGACGTGAGGAAACCGGAAGGGTAGAACCAGGTGAGACCGTGCAGCTGGATGCTGGGATCATCGATGAATCCGTGGAAGGCTATTGCACGATCGCCGGGCACAAAATGCAGGGGATGACGTTTATGGTCAACGTCGACGAGCCAGCATCTGGGGACCATGAGCATGCGGGGGCGTCGCCAAGCACGGGCTCTGCTGGTGCCCCGGCGACGGTGCCCTCAGCAGCCGAGCGCATGGCGGCACGCGAGGGCTTCGACGCCGTCGATGCCTCCCTTGCTCCCGCGGAAGGCGACCTTCACGAGGAGACCTGGGTGATGACAGAAGAGGAGGCTGAGGTCGCCCCAGGAGTGCGCCAAACCCGGTGGCTCTTCAACGGGCAGGCACCCGGACCAACCCTGCGCGGCAAGGTCGGGGACCGATTTCGTATCACCATCAAGAACGAGGGCTCGATGGGGCACTCGGTGGATTTTCACGCTGGTGAAGTCAACCCAGATAAGAACATGAAGACGATTCAGCCGGGCGAGTCGCTGACATACGAATTTGTCGCGCACCGGGCAGGCATCTGGATGTATCACTGCTCAACCATGCCGATGAGTCTACACATTGCCAACGGCATGGCAGGAGCAGTCATTATCGATCCGCGTGGTGAGGATGCACTGGGGGACGTCGATGCGGAGTACGTCATGGCGGCAAGCGAAATCTTCCTCGCCACCGCGGGCAGGGAAAGTGAAGGTGCGGATGCACAGCGAGTCAGCAATGGCGACTATGACCTCACCGCCTTCAACTACTATCCCAATCAATACGACGAGGGCTTAGCACCGCTGCGCGCCAAGGTGGGCGATACCGTGCGTATCTGGCTGGTTAACCTCGGCCCGGATTTGCCTCTGAGCTTCCACGTTGTGGGCGAGCAATTCGACACCGTGTACAAGGAAGGCGCCTACCTGATTAAGGACGCGAAGGATTCCGGATCCCAGGCGCTGGACCTCTTGCCCGCCCAGGGCGGATTCGTGGAGATGACCTTCAACGAGCCGGGGACCTACTCCTTTGTGAACCACCTCATGACGAACGCAGAGAAGGGCCAGCACGGTCAGATCATCGTTGAATAGCTCGCCGCTCGCGCCGTTCGCGAAGCTCGTCCAGGGTATCTATATCGTGCACTGTGGCGGTGGCTTCGACCTCTGTGATGTTCTTCGCGAGTCCCAGTAAGCGCATGACTGACTTATTGCGGGGATTGCCGAGCTCATTCAGAGCGCGGGCGAGGGACTCGGTGCGCCACAGTGTACACAGCGGCTGCGACAGCCCATCAAGTGTGGCTACCGCGACATCAGCGCCGGAGCTTGCCAAAGCCACCTCGAGAGCGGGGAGCATCTGTGGGGAATCCGGGGCATCGACGGCAAAGATGGCGGTGGTGGACTCTGAGGAGCCGACCAACGCGGCATGGCCCGCGGCGATTCCCGCGGCAGGCCCGCCAAAGAGGGGCTTTTCACATACTTGAGGCATGCCTAAGTGGTAGGGCGAGACAACCGCCACCGTCGCGTCATAGGGCAACTGGCGCAGGAGGCGGTCGATAAGGCGCTCACCGGCGAGAGTGATACTTGCCTTGTCCACGCCTCCCATGCGTGTGCCGCGTCCGCCCGCCACAATAATGACACTTGGCATTGTTTTCTATCCTTCCGCGCCGGGCAGCTCGCGGGACCAATCGCCAGAGCGACCGCCGGACTTCGCGGTGATGCCGCAGCGCCGGATATAAGCGGAGCGATCCACACCTTTGACCATGTCGATGAGCGCTAGGGCGGCGACGTTCACCGCGGTCAGCGCCTCCATTTCTACGCCGGTGCGGTCGGCGGTGCGCACGGTGGCTTCGATGAAGACGTGGTCTTCGCGCAGGTCTATGTCCACTGCGCAGCCATGCACACCAATGGTGTGGGCCAGCGGCAGGAGATCCGGGACCTTCTTCGCCGCCGCAATACCGGCCACTCGAGCAACCGCAAGCACGTCGCCCTTCGGCACGGCTCCCTCCCGCAGTGCGGTGAGGACCTCTGGTGAACACGCCACCTCGCCTTGGGCGGTGGCGGTGCGCACAGTGGGCTGTTTTTCGGTGACGTCCACCATGTAGGCGGAGCCGGCCTCATTAAGATGAGTGAACTTCATTGTTGCAGCGGGTCCTTTCCTTGGGTAGACCCAGCCTATCTGACGAAGAGTGGGCCGATTCGCGTTTCTGAGGCGCGATCTTTGGCAGCAACGGAGGGGTGGGGGCTGTAGAAGGGGAGACCCTGAATCTAGTAGGGGTAGACGGTAAGTTGCTCCCCTGCGGTGACGGAGCTCGTCAGCAGCGCGAAACCTTGCGTGCCCGGCAGTGCTGCAACGTGGTGGCTGCGCATGCGTGGACCAGGCGGCGGAGAGGCGGTAATGCTTCCTCCCAGAGCAATTGAGCACGGCTGGATCAGCGGGCGGTGCGGATCCGGGAAGTCGGCCCCGGCGACGGCCGTCAGATGCGGCCGGTCTAAAACTCCGGTGGGGCGGGGAAGGCCGCGCAAGGAACACAGAAGCGGGGTGAGGTAAAGGTGTGCGGAGACGAACGCCGCCACCGGGTTGCCCGGCAAACACACCACGGGAACGCCGTTCCACAGCGCGTGGCCCTGTGGCGCGCCGGGGCGTTGGTTGACGTGCCCGAACCAATAAGAGCCGCGCTCCACGACATCCTCAATGACCGCGCGAACCACGTCAAAGGCTCCTGCGGATACCCCGCCTGTGGTGACGATGAGATCGGAATCAGCAGCGGCAGCATTGAATCGCCGGCGCAGCTCAACGAGTGAATCGCCACATACCGTGCGAGTGATGTCAACGGGCCCGGTGGCACTCATGAGTGCTTCGAGCATCGGCCCATTGGAATCCGGGAGCTGGCCGTTGCGCAGCTCCTCGCCCGTGGCGATAATGCTCACTCGCGGGATGCGGTGGACCATCGCGGTGCTGACCCCAGCAGAGATGGCGGCGGCGATGAGGGAGGCGTCGACCAGCGTGGCGGCACCGGCTAGTGGGTGGCCGGCTTCGATGTGGGAGCCGCGCCGCCGGATGTGGTTGCGCTCGGGAAGTCGGTGCACCGTAACGGTCTCGGGCAGCGGCCCGGGGCCTGGCGGAATATCGGTGTCCTCCACGGGGATCACTAGCCCCCCAAAGCCCTCTGGTACCACGCCGCCAGTCATGATGCGCAGCGCAGTGCCGGGCTGCGGGGCCTGGGCAGGCGCGCCGGCAGGCACATCACCCACGACGGGCAGAGTGAAAGGAACGGTGAGGCTGCCGGGTGAGGAGGGCTGCGAAATGAGGAAACCATCCATCGCGGAATTATCTTGCGCTGGCAGGGGCAGGCGGGCGACGAGGGGCTCAGCCAATACGTGACCCTGCGAGAGTGGGACATGCTCCGCAGGCAGGGCGCGGACCAGCGCGTGGAGGCGGTCGAAATACTCCTCGATACTTAAGTCAGTCCCAGTGCTTGTCATTGCACCCAATCTAGCCGCCGATGGCGGACATCGGGCGATCTGGTTGGAGGAAACCTTCATCATCCACCCCATGGCCCGGTAATTTCCTCCACATTTCACCCGCCCACGCGGTGGCGAGCTCCGCATCGCTGGCACCGGCCCGCATGAGGTCGCGCAAGGAGGTTTCCGAGTTGCCGAAGAGGCAATTGCGCACCGCGCCGTCTGCGGTCAGGCGCGTGCGGTCGCAATCCCCGCAGAAGGGCCGCGTCACGGAGGCGATCACCCCGATGTGTCCTGTGGGGAGGGAGCCATCGCGCGAGACCGCGGACCACAGTGCAGCCGGCGCGGAGCCGCGGGGTTTCTTAGCCGGGGTGAGCTCGAAGTCTTCGGCCAAGCGTGCCAAGATGTCCTCCGCGGTGACCATCTGGGAACGCGTCCACTTCTCCCGTGGGCCCAGCGGCATCTGCTCAATGAAACGAAGCTGCGCGCCGCGCTCTAAACAAAAACGGGCCAACGGCAGGATGGCGGATTCGTTGACGCCTGGCATGATGACAGCATTGACCTTGACCGTATCCATGTCGGCGGCCAGCGCGGCATCGATGGATGTGAGCACATCTGCCAGGCGGTCGCGTCGGGTGAGCTGGGCATAGAGCTCCGGATCGAGCGTGTCCAGGGAGATATTGACGCGGTCCAGCCCGGCGCGCTGCAGCCCCGGCAGGCGTTTATCCAGGCCTAGCCCGTTGGTGGTGAGAGCAACAGTAGGAGGGCGGCCCTCATCGGTAGTGAGCGCTTTTGTGGCGGCGATGATTTTCTCTAAGGAGCCGCGAAGAAGGGGCTCGCCACCGGTGAAGCGCACCTGCTGGATTCCGAGCTTGTCCACTGCGAGGCGGATCAGCCGGATGGTCTCTTCATCGCTGAGCGTGTGTTCGGTGGGCAGCCACTCATAACCTTCGGCGGGCATGCAGTAGGTGCAGCGCAGGTTGCAGCGATCCGTCAGAGAAACGCGCAGGTCGCGGGCCTGGCGGCCGTAGCGATCCACGAGTGCACGGCGGCCCTCGGTTCCTGGTGCCGGCAGGTCCGTGGGCGGCATCCCCGCGTCCCGTATCCGCGGCAATGGCAGAGTCAGCGGGACGGAGGTGCGTGGCGAAGGCTGGGATGGCTGGGCGGACATTGCTGGCAAGTCTAGATCGAAGCGCGCCAAATGAATAGGAGAGGACTAAGCTTCCCCGTTGCCTTCTTCGGCATCGAGGCGCTGCGCCTCACCCGGGCCCTTGAGGCGGATGATGTTGTACTCGCCCTCCGCAAGGTGGGCGCGCAGGTCCTTCTTATCGAACTTGCCCACCGAGGTTTTATCGATGGATTTCACGAAGGTCCAGTACTCCGGCAGCATCCAGGAGGGCAGCTCAGAGCGCATTCCATTGCGCAGGCGCTCGGCGGTCTCAATCGTGGGGCTGATATCTGCGGCGAGCACGGTGACAGCCAGCGGGCGCTCGACCCACTGTTTGTCGGGGTAGCCAATGACGGCGCATTCGAGTACCACCGGGTTGGCCATGATGAGGTTCTCCAACTGCACGGAATAAATCCACTCACCACCGGAGCGAATGACATCGCGTGCTCGGTCTTCCACGGTAAGGAAGCCATCCTCGGTGACGAAGCCGACGTCGCCGGTGCGTAGCCAGCCGTCCGCCGTGAACTTGGAAGCCGCGTCC
Source organism: Corynebacterium sp. HMSC05D03 (assembly GCF_001807205.1). Lineage (NCBI taxonomy): Bacteria > Bacillati > Actinomycetota > Actinomycetes > Mycobacteriales > Corynebacteriaceae > Corynebacterium > Corynebacterium sp. HMSC05D03. The sequence continues at coordinate 65,321 of NZ_KV788160.1, forward strand.
TCGACGTCTTTCCCGCGGAACTCGTGAGCAGCGCCGCCATCCTCCGAGGCGGGCGAGTGGTAGTAGGCGCCAGTAACCAGGTTGCCGCGGACCTGAATCTCACCGGCGTTGCGGTCCGTCGTGTTGACTACGTGGCCGTCGTTAACCACGCGGTATTCCAGGGCGGCAGGGAAGCGCCCTTGGGAAATACGGTAGGCCCAGCGGGCCTCACCCGAGGCGCCTGAAGGCGGGCGAGCCACGGTGCCCACCGTGGTGGTTTCCGCCATGCCCCACACGTGGACCACGTCCACGCCGTAGCGCTCTTCCCAGCTCTTGATGAGCTGCGGCGGCACAGGAGAGCCGCCAGCGAAGATCTCCGTCAGGGTCATGCGCTCCGGTGGGTTCTTGAGGTAGTGCACGAAGAGCTGAATCCAAATGGTGGGCACACCGTGCGCCACGCGCGGGGAGGTGGCGGCGATGACCTTGGCCAGGGTGGCGGGGGAGACGTCGGCGTCGGGAAGCACCAGCGGCGTGCCCGTCATCCACGCCGCGAAGGGAACTCCCCAGCTCAGCACGTGGTAGATGGGGATGCAGCACAAAAATGTCTCCCCGTGGGTCACGCACAAGGAATCGGAGGAGCGCAGCTGCATACCTTCCAAGTACAGGGCGCGGTGGGAGTAGAGCACGCCCTTGGGCGCACCGGTGGTGCCGGTGGAGTAGCACAGTGCGGCGGCGGTGTGCTCATCCAGAACCGGCCAGTCATACACGGTGGAGCGCCCATCCAGCAGTTGCTCATAGCTATAAATCTCGACGTTGCCCGGCAGAGCGGTGCTGGGCTTGTCGACACCCGTGAATACCACCGCACGCACACAGTCCACGCCTTCTAGAACCTGGGCCAGTTGCTCGGCGAGGCGACAATCCGCGACGATGACGCGGACCTCAGCGTGGTTGATGATGTGCCGGATCTGATCATTCATGAGCTGCTTGTTGAGCGGGGTAAATACTGCCCCCTTGCAAGCGGTGCCAAAAAGCACTTCGAGGTGTTCGGCGCAATTCCACATCAACGATCCCACGCGCTCATCACCAGTGATGCCGAGGGTGTCATGCAGGGCGTGGGCGAAGGCAGCGGCGCGCGCGCCGATATCGGCGAAGGTGGTTTCTTCGCGTTCATTGCCGGGATTGGCGCTGTGCCACGTAACCACCTGGGTTTGGCCGTGGACAGTGGAACCGTACTCCAGGATGCGAGTGAGGGACAGCGGGATATCCTGCATTGTGGAGAGCATGCGCACTACTTTAGCCGTGTCAGTGTGAGCGCGGTGGAAGGATGCGGTATAGTTGTCGGCGACTGGCGGGGAAGGCCTTCCCCGCACCTCCGAGCTCCCTCTACGGCGCACACACCTGTGGTGAAAACTCATGGCAGTCCAACGGTGTGCGCGACGGTGAGAGGGGAGAGACACGCTCGCAGTCGCCTTCTTAAAATATCTCCCCGCGATTGACCCGCGGCCGCTTCCTCGAGAACTTTTCAGGAGTTCTGCAAGGAGTTCTTCATGTTCCGTACCGCAGGGCCGGAGAGGGGGGAGAGCCAAAGAAAACCACCGCCCACGGGGATCGCGGTCGCGTGAACTCGCTGGTGGCGGTGGACCATCTCAATTACACACTGGCTTCCAACGCCCATTCGGAGCGGCACCGCGCACAGTGCAGGTGCAGCACAAGAAACAGCGCGCGTTGGTGAAGCGACGAAAGGATATCCGTGAGCGATACGGACAAGACCGCAGCACAGGATCTCGCATCCCTGAAGCTGCCGGAATTGCGCAAGCTGGCTGCGGAGCGCGGACTTCGCGGCGTTTCTGGACTGCGCAAGGGGGACCTCATCACTGCACTGACCACCGGCCAGGTTCCGGCACGCGGCGCAAAGGCTGCTGCCGAGGGCGAGGCTAAGGACGCACAGCCGCGTCGCGCGGCCCGCAAGGCCTCGCGCCCCGCCGGTGCTGCTGACCAGGCCTCCGAGCAGCCGGAGCAGGACAAGAAGAAACAGGACCAGCCACAGCAGGAATCCGAGAACGCCCAGAAGGGTGAGGACGGTGCTCAGGAGTCCGAGCACAAGGACGGCCACGACGAGCAGCGCTACGAGTCCCGCTCCCAGGCCCGCCGTGCTCGCCGCAACCGTGCGCGCCGTCAGGAGCGCGAGGCCCGCGGAGAGTCCAAGGGCAACGGGAATGACAATGGCGCCGAGGACAACAACGGCAAGTCCGAGGACAACCAGTCCCGTGGCGGAAAGAACTCCGACAACGGTGACCACGGCAACGGTGGCAACGGTCATAACGGCGGCAATAACGGCGGTGGCCAGAATAACAACCGCCGCGATAACCACCGCAACGATGATGACAACAACGGCGGCGGAGGCCGCCGCAACCGCCGTAACCGTCGCAACCGCCGCGGGCGTGACCGCGATGGCGGCGGCAACGGTGGCAATGACCTGCAGATCCGCGAGGGCGATGAAGTGCAGGTAGTCGGCGGCATCCTCGAGGTCGTGGACAACAACGTGGCCTTCCTGCGCACCACCGGCTACCGCGCGGCGAGCTCCGATGTCTTTGTCAACAACAACCTCGTGCGCCGCCTAGGCCTGCGCTCTGGCGACGCCCTGACCGGCAAGGTCAAAGTTTCCGGCCCGACCCACACCCACGGCAACGGCCGCAATCGCCGCAAGTACAACCAGCTGGTGGAGGTTGACACGGTCAACGGCTTGGATCCGTCCACCGCGAAGGAGCGCCCGGACTTCGCCAAGCTCACCCCGCTGTACCCGAACCAGCGTCTGCGCCTGGAGACGGACCCGAAGATTCTCACCACTCGCGTCATCGACCTCATCATGCCGATTGGTAAGGGCCAGCGCGCGCTCATCGTCTCCCCGCCGAAGGCCGGTAAGACGACGATCCTGCAGAACATCGCCAACGCCATCGCCACGAATAACCCGGAGTGCTACCTCATGGTGGTCCTCGTGGACGAGCGCCCCGAAGAGGTCACGGACATGCAGCGCAGCGTCAACGGTGAGGTCATTGCCTCCACCTTCGACCGCCCTCCGTCAGAGCACACCTCGGTGGCGGAGCTGGCTATCGAGCGCGCCAAGCGCTTGGTGGAGCAGGGCAAGGACGTCGTCGTTCTGCTCGACTCCATCACCCGCCTAGGCCGTGCGTACAACAACTCCTCCCCGGCGTCGGGCCGCATCCTGTCCGGTGGTGTGGACTCCAACGCCCTGTACCCGCCGAAGCGCTTCTTGGGCGCTGCCCGCAACATCGAAAATGGCGGCTCGCTGACCATCATCGCCACCGCGATGGTGGAGACCGGCTCCACCGGTGACACTGTCATCTTCGAGGAGTTCAAGGGCACCGGCAACGCCGAGCTCAAGCTCGACCGCGCTATCTCCGAGCGCCGCATCTTCCCGGCCGTGGACGTCAACCCCTCCGGTACCCGCAAGGACGAGCTCCTGCTCGTTCCGGAGGAGGCACGCATCATGACCAAGCTGCGCCGCATCCTCTCCGGCTTGGACTCCTTCGCCGCCATTGACCTGCTCATCAAGCAGCTCAAGAAGACCCGCTCTAATGGCGAGTTCCTCATGCAGGTCGCTTCGTCCGCGCCCATGGCGGCAGACACGGACGAGGAGGACTACAAGTAATGTCTAACCAGGTTTCCCTCGTTGATGACATCATCTCCGAGTACCAAGGCATCGAAATGCAGATGGCTGACCCAGACGTAGCCGGGGATCAGTCGCAATTCCGCAAGCTGTCCAAGCGCTACGCTGAGCTGCGCCCCATCGTCGCCGTCAACGAAGAGCTGGTCCAGGCCCGCCAGGATTTGGCCGACGCCAAGGAGATGGCCTACGAGGATCACGAGTTCCAGTCGGAGGTTGACCGCCTCGAGCCGCTCGTCGTGCAGTTGGAGGAGCAACTTGCGGACCTCCTAGCCCCGCGCGATGAGCATGACTCCGAGGACATCATTATGGAGATCAAGGCCGGTGCTGGTGGCGAAGAGGCAGCGCTCTTCGCCGGTGACTTGGCCCGCATGTACGAGCGCTTCGCCGACAAGGCAGGCTTCCAGTGGGAGGTCCTGGGCCTCAACGAGTCTGACCTTGGCGGAGTGAAGGATATGTCCATCTCCTTCAAGTCCAAGACCCCCTCGCGCGATGGCGCGTGGAGCGTGTTCAAGTTTGAAGGCGGCGTCCACCGTGTACAGCGCGTGCCGGTGACCGAGTCCCAGGGCCGCATCCAGACCTCTGCTGCTGGTGTGCTGGTCTACCCGGAGCCGGAGGAGATCGACTCCGTCAATATCGATGACAAGGACATCCGTGTCGACGTTTACCGTTCCTCCGGTAAGGGTGGTCAGGGCGTGAACACCACTGACTCCGCTGTGCGTATTACCCACCTGCCCACTGGCCTGGTGGTGACCTGTCAGAAGGAGCGCTCGCAGATTCAGAACAAGGCGCGTGCCCTGCAGGTGCTGCAGGCTCGCCTGGACCAGATGGAGCGCGAGGCCCGCGAGGCCGAGGCCGGCGAGCAGCGCGCCTCCCAGGTGCGCACCATGGACCGCTCCGAGCGCATCCGCACCTATAACTGGCCGGAGAACCGCATCACCGATCACCGCATTGGTTACAAGGCCAATAATCTTGACTCCGTGCTCGACGGCGATATGCAGGATCTCATCGAAGCTCTACAAGCCCAGGAGCGCGCGGAGCGCCTTGAGGCCGAAGGCTAGAAGGCTAAGGCACGGTTAGATACGGTGACTTTTCACACCTATAAGGAGGCGCTTCGTGATGCCACGGAGCGCCTTCGCGCTGCCGGGGTACCCTCACCCGAGTGGGATGCACGCCTGTTGGCTGCCCACCTCATTCACTGCGGCCACATGGATATCCCGCTAAACGAGGCTCCGATCCCCGGCTTTGACGTGGCATATGGGGCGTTGGTGGGGCGTCGTGAAGCGCGCGAGCCTCTCCAGCACATCCTAGGAGCGGCGTGGTTTGGCCCCCTCGAACTCGAGGTCGGCCCCGGTGTGTTCATCCCGCGCCCAGAGACGGAGGTGCTCGCCGACTGGGGAGTTAAGTTTCTGACGAAACTTAACTCGTGGGAGACGAAGAAACTTAACTCATGGGAGACGAAGACTAACGCGCACCCTCCCCGCGTCGTGGATTTGTGCGCCGGATCCGGTGCACTGGCGTTGTACGTCGCCCACTACGTGCCGCAGGCCGAGGTGTGGGCAGTGGAGCTTGCCGACGCCGCCTTGGCCTACACCCGCCGCAACGTTGCACGTCATGACCGTGATGTGCAGCTGATCCAGGGCGACGTGACGGATCCATATGTGCTTTCGGAGCTGCACGGCACCGTCGACCTCGTGCTGACCAACCCGCCCTATGTCCCCGAGACCCCGGACCTGGATCCGGAGGTCTACCAAGACCCCCACGAGGCGGTGTTTGGGGGAGCAGACGGCATGGAGACCATCACAGCGATGATTCCGACCATCGCCGCACTGCTTCGCCCCGGCGGAAAGGTGGGCATTGAACACGATGATGACACGTCTGAACAGGTGCAAGAAGCCCTGCGTGCGGATGGCGGGTTCACGCACATCGAGGTACTTAAGGATCTGACTGGCACCGCCCGCTTTGTCACGGCCGAACGGGGAGTACAGTAGATTGGTCGAAGATTGGTCGACAAGCCGATAGGAACGGAATTAAAGGAGAGACCAATGCAGGGACAGATTTATAACTGTGCGGACGCGGCAGAACGCGAAGAAGGAATGGCCCTTGCCGTCAAGGCGGCCAAGTCAGGGCGGCTCGTGGTCATGCCCACCGATACGCTCTACGGGTTGGGCTGCGATGCCTTCGATAATGACGCCGTTGCGAGCCTGCTGGCCACCAAGCACCGCGGCCCCGACATGCCGGTGCCGGTGCTCGTGGGATCCTGGGACACCGTAAAAGGCCTTGTCGCCACTTTGGATGACACCGCACAAACGCTTATCGAGGCCTTCTGGCCTGGTGGTTTGTCCATCGTGGTCCCGCAAGCGCCTTCGCTTCCGTGGAACCTGGGCGATACCCGCGGCACGGTGATGCTGCGCATGCCCCTGCACCCCATTGCAATCGAGCTCCTCCGCGAGGTCGGCCCGATGGCGGTGTCCTCAGCGAATATCTCTGGACAGACTCCGCCGACCACTGCGATTGCTGCCAAGCAGCAGCTGGGTAAGGCCGTCACGGTCTACCTTGACGGGGGAGAAGCTGAGGTGGGCAAGCCCTCTACCATCATTGATCTGTCCGGCTCACACCCGTATCTGCTGCGCGAAGGTGCTTTGAGCGCCGAGCAGATCGGCGAGGTCATCGGAGTGTCTGCAGAGTCCCTGCGCACACGCCCGGGCTCCCAATCCTCTTAAGGAGACATCAGTGGCTGGAACCGGAGTGCCGCTGCGTGAGCTGGCGTTGGTGATCTTCGTCGCCGCGGCGTTTACCTACCTCACCACCGGACTGGTGCGCACCTTTCTGGTGCGCAGTGGCCAGGTGGCGGAGATCCGCCTGCGCGATAGTCACTCCCAGCCCACCCCGCAGCTTGGCGGAGTGGCGATGTTTACGGGGTTTGCCGCCGCCGTGTACCTCGCCGGCCAGCTTCCAGCCTTGACTCGCGGGTTTATGCCCGTCACGCCAGAGATGAACGCTGTGCTCTGGTCCGCTGCCGCCATCGTGGTTGTCGGTGTGGTGGATGACCTGTTGGAACTGAGTGCTTTGGTCAAACTCATCGGGCAGCTCGTTGCCGCAGCCATTATGAGCGGATTGGGCTTGACCTGGACGCTTCTCTTTCTGCCTTTTGGTGATGGAACCACGGTCATTCTGGACCAGGTCCAGGGAACACTCTTGACCACATTCTTTACCGTACTGCTCATTAATGCCATCAACTTCGTCGACGGCCTCGACGGCTTGGCGGCTGGGCTGGGCATGATTGCCGGCGGGGCCATCCTGGTCTTCTCCTTGACTGTTCTGCATGACCAAGGCGGTACCGTATCGGCCTATCCGCCGGCGATTATCGCGGCGGCACTCGTTGGTGTGTGTGCCGGATTCCTTCCGCATAATTTTGAGCCCTCCCGCATTTTCATGGGGGATAGTGGAGCGATGCTGATTGGTTTGTTGCTCGCCGCGGCGTCGACCTCAGCATCCGGCAAGATCAACATGTCCCTCTACGGCACCGTGGACATCGTGGCGCTGATGTCACCCGTCATCGTCGTTGTTGCTGCGGTCTTTATTCCAGTCCTAGACCTTGTCTGGGCGGTCATTCGGCGTGTTTCGCAGGGGCGCTCGCCCTTCGCTGCCGATAAGGCGCATATCCACCACCGGCTGCTGTCGCTGGGGCATACGCACCGCCGCACCGTTCTGGTGCTCTACTTGTGGGTCTCCGCGGTGGCTTTCGGGGCGGTTTCCTTCTCCATCGTTCCAGCCCCTGTCGCGGTGGTGCTCGCTGTTTTTGCGCTCCTCGTAGCCTTTGGCGTGACCTTGATTCCGCTGCGCCAGGGCAAGATTGGACGCCGGCCGCGCTCGACTAGCGTGGTGCTGGAAACGGATCCCTCCTGAGGTAGGGTATGGGGCTGTGACTGATTCAACGACTTCCGAAGAGCTATCGCCCTATGACGATCACCGGCGTCCCCTCAAGCGCGCCCTGCGCCTCGGAGCCATTGGCCTCGTCGTAGTGACCATCGCATCCCTAGCCATCTGGGGTGGCGTTCGTGGGTTGCCTGGCATCTGGGGAGTACTCGTCGGCGCCGCTATCGGAGGCGGCTTCGTGCTCTTTACCGCAGCTTCGGTGCTCCTTACCGCGCGGACTACGCCCTCGACCACGATGGCTGTGGTGCTCGGAGGGTGGTTGCTCAAGGTGGTCATCCTCATCATGGTGCTGTTGCTGATTAAGGACTTGGAGTTCTATGACACGATGGCGCTGTTTGTGACTGTGTTGCTAGCGCTGGCGGTGACGCTGGGAACCGAGGTCTGGGGTGTGATTACTTCCAACGTGACCTACGTGTCCTAGCGCGCTTCGAGCATCATCAAAAGCCACTGCTTCCGGTGACCCCGGGAGGGTGGCTTTTTGTGTAGTAAGACGCGTCTTTCAACCCGCTCATTACCCCCGTCAAGGTGGGAAAACGTGGGTATGTGACCAAATACACTCAGCAGGGTTTTGGCAGAATGTGGGCCTTTTATGAGGATTTCTGGTGCTGGGCTGTGGCTTTAGGTCCGCAATGGTGCCCCCACGTGCGAAAACTTGAGGGCGAACTGATAGCATTCTCTTCGGGTTACCGCGGGTTAGCGTCATGCTATCCCGAAAAAGTACGGTTTATCCTTGCCCTGTTTACGCTGATGTGCGACGGAGTCCGTGGACAGGGCAAAGAGCTTGAGACGTCCATCGCACCACATAGCCTTCGACAAGCTGTGTGGCCCGAACACGGGAGAGAACGCTGAGCGTTACGACATTGGCCATGAAGGGTGAGTTTCACGCACCCGAACTGGATCCAGAATTTTTCCCGGGGCACGTAACCGATGATGGTGAAGTCGTCGATCTCTTGTTCGCCGATTTCGCCAACGGTTGGTTCGCTTTGGATCGCATCATGCTGGTTCGCCTGTTCATGGCGGCCATTCTGGTGCTCCTTTTTGTTGTCGCCTTCAGGAACCCGAAGCTGGTTCCTAAAGGATTGCAAAACGTAGCGGAGCATGCGATTGACTTCGTACGAATTCACATCGCAGAAGACATCTTGGGCCGCAAGGAAGGGCGTCGATTCCTTCCGATCTTGGCCACGATCTTCTTCGGTGTTTTGTTCTGGAACGTAGCAACTATTGTTCCAGCTCTAAACATCTCTCCGAACGCTCGTATTGGTATGCCAATCGTGCTGGCAGCTGTCGCGTACATCGCCATGATCTACGCCGGTGCTAAGCGCTTTGGCTTCGGCAAGTTCATCAAGTCCTCGGTGGTTATTCCTAACCTGCCGCCGTTGCTGCACGTGCTTGTTGTACCGATTGAGGCTTTCTCTACGTTTGTCATGCGCCCAGTCACGCTGGCTCTTCGTCTGATGGCGAACTTCTTGGCTGGCCACCTCATTTTGGTCCTGTTGTACTCGGCAACGAACTTCTTCTTCTTCCAGTTCAACGGCTGGACTGCCATGAGTGGCCTGACGCTGGTCGCAGCGGTTCTGTTCACGCTGTACGAAATTATCGTCATCTTCCTGCAGGCATACATTTTCGCCCTGCTGACGGCGGTATACATCGAATTGTCGCTGCATGCAGATTCGCACTAACAACAACGCGAACCTCGCGGTTAACTAAATACCCCAAAACCACCACATCCCCCGCGGACAAATCCGTGGGAAAACATTGAAAGGGAACGACTTTCATCATGAACGAAATCATTCTTGCTCAGGCCGCTGACGAGTCCACCCTCAAGGGTCTCGGTGCTATCGGCTACGGCATCGCAACCATCGGCCCGGGTCTGGGCATCGGTATCCTCGTCGGCAAGACCGTCGAGGGCATGGCTCGCCAGCCGGAGATGGCTGGTCAGCTGCGTACCACCATGTTCCTGGGTATCGCCTTCGTTGAGGCCCTCGCCCTGATTGGCCTCGTTGCAGGCTTCCTGTTCTAAAGAGCGCTTTACACAAAGTAAATCGAACTTTAAGAACGGAGCCCCATGAACAACGTCATTTACTACCTTGCAGCAGAGGGAAGTGAGCACCTGCCGCTGGAGAGCGGTAACTCCATCCTTCTGCCCAAGATGTACGACTTGGTCTGGTCCCTCATTCCGTTCACCATCATCCTGCTTGTGTTCTGGAAGCTCGTTCTTCCGGCATACAACAAGATGCTGCAGGAGCGTGAAGACCGGATCGAAGGTGGCCTTAAGCGTGCGGAGGCTCAGCAGGCCGAAGCAAAGGCCGCTCTGGAAAAGTACAATGCTCAGCTCGCTGACGCTCGAGCAGAGGCTGCGGAGATTCGTGAGCAGGCGCGTGAGCGCGGCAAGCTGATCGAGGCAGAGGCTAAGGAAGCTGCAGAGGAAGAGTCTCGTCGCATCCTGACCGCCGGCGAGAAGCAGCTTGAAGCTTCCCGTGCACAGGTCGTGTCTGAGCTGCGTTCCGACATCGGGCAGAACTCCATCAACCTGGCAGAGAAGCTGCTCGGCGGCGAACTTTCGGACGCCACCAAGCAGTCCTCCACGATTGATAACTTCCTGTCCGAGCTCGACACTGTGGCACCGGCCGGAAAGTAGGCAACGATGAAGGCAGCTAGCCGCGAAGCACTCGCTACCACTGAGTCCAAGCTGGATGAGTTCCTCTCCAGCGACCGCTCGGTAGCGACTGCTACCCAGGCAGGCCAGGACCTCTTCGAGGTAGTCCGCGTCCTCGACGGCGACCGCGAACTGCGCGTCGCTCTGACCGACGACGCCGCCACCGCAGAGGAGCGCAAGTCCCTGGTCCAGACCCTTTTCGGCGGGAAGGTCACCCCGGTAGCACTCCAGGTGCTGCAGGAGGCCGCCGCCGCACAGTGGTCGAGCCCGCGTGATATCGCCCGTGGCCTCATCATCCTCGGCCGCCGCGCACTGCTGCGTGGCGCTGAGTTTGAGGGCAAGCTGGGCCAGGTAGAAGACGAGCTCTTCTCCCTGTCGCGCGTGCTTGACCGAGAAGGCGAACTGACCCAGCTGCTTTCAGACCGTACTGCTACGTCCGATCGTAAGGTCGGGCTGCTGGCAAGCGTGCTCTACGGCAAGGTCACGATGGTTACTGAGGCGCTCGCGCTGCAGGCCATTGGCCGCCCGGAGCAGAACCCGATTGATGATCTCGCCGGTTTGGCGGACACCGCAGCCAAGCTGCAGGGCCGTACCATCGCGCGCGTGACCACTGCGGGTGAGCTGAACGATAGCCAGCGGGCAGCACTCGCTGAAAAGCTGGGCAAAATTTATGGTCGTGCGATGTCCATCCACTCTGAGGTTGACACCAGCCTCCTCGGTGGTATGACCATCCGCGTCGGCGATGAAGTCATCGATGGCTCGACGGCAGGCAAGATCGCCCGCCTTCGCGCGCAGATGGCATAAGCCGAAACGACAGAAACGATTAAGTAATTGCTGGAAGATACTACCGAGAGCAGGAAGAACATGGCGGAGCTGACGATCTCCTCCGACGAGATCCGTAGCGCGATTGCGAACTACACCTCGAGCTACTCCGCGGAGGCCTCCCGTGAGGAGGTCGGCGTGGTCATTTCGGCAGCTGACGGTATTGCGCAGGTTTCGGGCCTGCCGTCCGTCATGGCGAATGAGCTGCTCGAGTTCCCGGGCGGCGTGATTGGCGTCGCACAGAACCTTGACACCAACTCCATCGGTGTCGTGGTCCTGGGCAACTTCGAGTCGCTGAAAGAAGGCGACGAGGTCAAGAGGACCGGCGAGGTTCTCTCCATCCCTGTGGGCGAGGAATTCCTCGGCCGCGTAATTAACCCCCTGGGCCAGCCGATTGACGGCATGGGCCCGATCACCGCTGAAGAGGACCGCGTCCTCGAGCTGCAGGCACCGTCCGTGCTGCAGCGTCAGCCGGTGGAAGAGCCGATGCAGACCGGCATCAAGGCTATTGACGCGATGACCCCGATTGGTCGCGGTCAGCGTCAGTTGATCATTGGTGACCGTAAGACGGGTAAGACGGCTGTCTGTATCGACACCATCCTGAACCAGAAGGCTAACTGGGAATCTGGCGACAAGAACAAGCAGGTTCGCTGCATCTACGTCGCCATCGGCCAGAAGGGCTCCACCATCGCTGGTGTGCGCCACACCCTGGAGCAGCACGGCGCTCTGGAGTACACCACCATCGTGGCTGCTCCGGCATCCGACGCCGCCGGCTTCAAGTGGCTGGCACCGTTCTCCGGTGCAGCTCTGGGTCAGCACTGGATGTACCAGGGCAACCACGTCCTGATCATTTACGATGATCTGACCAAGCAGGCTGAGGCCTACCGTGCGATTTCCCTTCTGCTGCGCCGTCCGCCGGGCCGCGAGGCTTACCCGGGCGACGTCTTCTACCTCCACTCCCGTCTGCTGGAGCGTGCTGCAAAGCTCTCCGACGACATGGGTGCAGGTTCCATGACCGCACTGCCGATCATTGAGACCAAGGCGAACGACGTCTCCGCCTTCATTCCGACCAACGTTATTTCTATTACCGACGGCCAGGTCTTCCTGGAGTCCGACCTGTTCAACCAGGGCGTCCGTCCGGCAATTAACGTCGGTGTGTCCGTCTCCCGTGTTGGTGGTGCTGCACAGACCAAGGGTATGAAGAAGGTTGCCGGTAACCTGCGTCTTGAGCTGGCTGCCTACCGTGACCTGCAGGCCTTCGCGGCCTTCGCATCCGACCTGGATCCGGCCTCCAAGGCTCAGCTGGAGCGCGGTGAGCGCCTCGTCGAGCTGCTCAAGCAGGCCGAGTCCTCCCCGCAGCCTGTCGAGTACCAGATGGTATCCATCTTCCTCGCAGACCAGGGCATCTTCGACGTCGTTCCCGTCGAGGACGTACGCCGCTTCGAGAAGGAGCTGCACGATCACCTCAACTCTGCAACCCCGCAGGTGTTCGAGCAGATCCAGGGCGGCACCGCTCTGACCGACGAGTCCAAGGATGCACTTGTTGCAGCAGCTAAGGACTTCACTCCGTCCTTCCGCACCACCGAGGGCCACAACCTCGGCACCGAGGCGCCGGTTGACCCGCTCGCCGCGGATGACGTGAACAAGACCGAGCTCAACGTCTCCCGCAAGACGGCCAAATAGAGTTTCGCACGCTCTAAGAATTAACCGTCTAGAAAAAGAAGGGAGGAGCGAACACCATGGCTAATCTTCGTGAACTGCGTGACCGTATCCGGTCCGTCAATTCCACCAAGAAGATCACCAAGGCACAGGAGCTCATTGCTACCTCGCGCATTACCAAGGCTCAGGCCAGGGTAGAAGCGGCGCAGCCTTATGCACGTGAACTGTCCAGCGTGCTCAACAAGCTGGCGGCGCACACGTCCCTGGATCACCCGATGCTCCGGGAACGCGAAGATGCCAAGGTAGCCGCCATTCTCGTGGTCTCTTCTGACCGCGGTATGTGCGGTGGCTACAACAACAACATCTTCAAGAAGGCGGCCGAGCTGGAAGCCCTGCTGAAGAGCGAGGGTTTCGAGACCGTCCGCTACGTCACCGGTAATAAGGGCGTTGGCTTCTACAAGTTCCGTGAGGCCGAGGTCGCTGGCAGCTGGACTGGATTCTCGCAGGATCCGACCTGGGAAAAGACGCACGATGTGCGCCGCCACATTATCGACGGCTTCGTTGCCGGTTCGAATGGCCAGGCCAAGACCCGCGAGGGTATTCACGTGGAGGGCGAGACCGTTCGCGGTTTCGACCAAGTACACGTTGTGTACACCGAGTTCGAGTCCATGCTGACCCAGACCGCGCGTGTGCAGCAGCTGCTGCCGGTGGTACCGGTTATCGAGGAAGAGGACTACAATCTGGGTGAGTCCGCGCTTTCCGACGCCGAGCCGAATAATCAGATCACTCCTGATTACGACTTCGAGCCGGATGCGGACACCCTGATGGAAGCGTTGCTTCCGCAGTACGTTTCTCGCCTCCTGTTTGCGATGTTCTTGGAGTCCTCGGCCTCCGAGTCCGCCGCACGCCGTACCGCAATGAAGTCTGCAACCGACAACGCTACCGAGCTGGTCAAGGACCTCTCGCGCGTGGCCAACCAGGCTCGTCAGGCGCAGATTACCCAAGAAATCACAGAGATCGTCGGTGGCGCTGGGGCGCTCGCCGAAAGCGCAGAAAGTGACTAGATTATGACTACAGCTCTGCAAGAGCAGAACACACAGTCGTCGGCTACCGCCGGCCGTGTGGTGCGTGTCATCGGTCCGGTCGTCGACGTGGAGTTTCCGCGTGGCGGGCTGCCGGCACTGTACAACGCACTGACCGTCGAGGTGACCCTCGAGGCTGTTGCAAAGACCGTCACCCTTGAGGTCGCTCAGCACCTCGGTGACAACCTCGTCCGTGCCGTGTCCATGGCTCCGACCGACGGCCTTGTCCGCGGTGCCGCAGTGACCGACACCGGCAAGCCGATTTCCGTCCCGGTGGGCGATGTGGTCAAGGGCCACGTCTTCAACGCCCTCGGTGACTGCCTTGACCAGCCGGGTCTGGGCCGCGACGGCGAGCAGTGGGGTATCCACCGCGAGCCGCCGGCATTCGACCAGCTGGAAGGTAAGACCGAGATCCTGGAGACCGGCATTAAGGTCATCGACCTGCTGACCCCGTACGTCAAGGGCGGCAAGATCGGCCTGTTCGGTGGTGCAGGTGTGGGTAAGACCGTTCTTATCCAGGAGATGATTACTCGTATCGCACGCGAGTTCTCCGGTACCTCCGTCTTCGCCGGCGTCGGCGAGCGCACCCGTGAGGGCACCGACCTCTTCCTCGAGATGGAAGAGATGGGCGTTCTCCAGGACACCGCGCTTGTCTTCGGCCAGATGGATGAGCCGCCAGGAGTCCGTATGCGCGTGGCTCTGTCCGGCCTGACCATGGCGGAGTACTTCCGCGATGTGCAGAACCAGGACGTGCTGCTGTTCATCGACAACATCTTCCGTTTCACCCAGGCCGGTTCTGAGGTCTCGACCCTGCTGGGCCGCATGCCTTCCGCCGTGGGTTACCAGCCGACTCTGGCTGATGAGATGGGTGTGCTGCAGGAGCGTATTACCTCCACCAAGGGTAAGTCCATTACCTCCCTGCAGGCCGTGTACGTGCCGGCCGATGACTACACCGACCCGGCTCCGGCGACCACCTTCGCCCACCTCGATGCCACTACCGAGTTGGACCGTGGTATTGCTTCGAAGGGTATTTACCCGGCAGTGAACCCGCTGACCTCTACCTCTCGTATTCTGGAGCCGTCCATCGTGGGAGAGCGCCACTACGAGGTGGCACAGCGTGTCATCGGTATTCTGCAGAAGAACAAGGAGCTCCAGGACATCATCGCCATCCTTGGTATGGACGAGCTGTCTGAGGAAGACAAGATCACCGTTCAGCGTGCTCGTCGTATCGAGCGCTTCCTGGGCCAGAACTTCTTCGTCGCAGAGAAGTTCACCGGCCTGCCGGGTTCCTACGTGCCGCTGGCCGATACCATCGACGCTTTCGAGCGCATCTGCAACGGCGAATTCGACCACTACCCGGAGCAGGCTTTCAACGGCCTGGGTGGCTTGGACGACGTCGAGGCTGCGTACAAGAAGCTGACCGAGAAGAAGTAGGGAGAGGCACATGGCTGACATCACCGCCGAATTGGTTTCGGTTGAGCGCCTGCTGTGGACCGGAAAGGCCACCATGGTGACGGCTGAGACCACCGAGGGTGAGATCGGCGTGCTTCCTGGACATGAGCCCATGGTTGGTCAGTTGATCGACAATGGTGTTGTGACCATCCACCCGGTGGACGGCGATCGTCTCGTCGCTGCCGTCCAGGGTGGCTTCCTCTCCGTGTCCGAGAACAAGATCACCGTCCTCGCTGATTGGTCCATCTGGGCCTCTGAGGTCGATGAAGCACAGGCACAGGAAGACCTGAAGTCTGAGCGCGAGCTGACGAGGTCTCGTGGCGACGCCGCGTTGCGCGCCGCCCGCCGCCTCAACAGCTAACGGATGAGCGGAGAGGGAAACGACGGGCAGCAATGACCGCCCTTCCCACTCTCACTTAGGAACCCCACAACCTCGATAAGAGGGGGTGGGGTTCTTTCGTGTTCTT
This sequence comes from Corynebacterium sp. HMSC05D03, assembly GCF_001807205.1. Lineage (NCBI taxonomy): Bacteria > Bacillati > Actinomycetota > Actinomycetes > Mycobacteriales > Corynebacteriaceae > Corynebacterium > Corynebacterium sp. HMSC05D03. The sequence goes on from NZ_KV788160.1 coordinate 81,062, forward strand.
GGGTAAGGACTAGCGTTGCTTCCGTCAACGGCGGTACAATCAATCCATCGTTTCGTACTCGCTGTGAAGGACATCATTCCATGAATTCTCAGGTGCTTCAGGGGCTAACAATTCTTTTAGGTCTGTGTGCACTGGTCGTTCTGGTTTTCCTCATCCTAGCGGCGGTGCGTTTTTTCACCGTGCGCTCCCGCGGCACGAGCATCCTTTTGCGCCAATTACCGTCGAAGGACTCTCATTCTTGGCGTCATGGTCTCGTGCGCTATGACGGCGGGTATATGGACTACTTCAAGCTCCGCTCCGTCATGCCGCGCGCCAACAAGCGCTTCAATCGCCTCGACATCGAATTGGGCAAGACTCGCCCGATGGATGGTGACGAGGCTTCTTTTATGCCCTCGGATCACCAAATCATCCAGCTTCGCATCAATGGTAGGGACTATGAGATTGCCTCGGATGCGCAGGGCATCATGGCCCTGAATGCGTGGGTCGAATCAGCCCCTTCGAAGCGCCAAGAAAAGTTGGACTACCACCAGATGCGCCAGCGAGCTACCCGTTTACCTAAGAAGTAGCGCTCAACGATAGGGTAGAGGACATGCGTCTTGTCATCGCCCAATGCTCCGTAGACTACGTCGGTCGCCTCGACGCCCACCTTCCGATGGCGGATCGGCTCATCCTTATCAAGGCCGATGGTTCGGTGTCCATCCATGCGGATGACCGCGCCTACAAGCCTCTGAACTGGATGACACCACCATGCACCTTTGAAGAGTCGGCGATTGAGGATATCGATGGCGAAGACACAGGAGAAAAGCTGTGGCTGGTAGAGAACCCGAAGGGTGAGCAGCTACGCATCACCATTGCTGAGATCCACCAGGACATCACTATGGAGCTGGGGGAAGATCCCGGCCTAGTCAAGGATGGCGTGGAAGCGCACCTGCAGGAGCTCTTGGCCGAGCATATTGAAACGTTGGGAGAGAAGTACTCGCTAGTGCGTCGCGAGTACCCCACGGCTATCGGGCCGGTGGACATCATGGCCAAGAATGCCAAGAACGAGTTTGTCGCCGTTGAGGTCAAGCGCCGCGGGGGCATTGATGGAGTCGAGCAGCTTTCGCGCTACCTCGAGTTGCTGAATCGCGATGACCTGCTAGCACCCGTGCATGGCGTCTTCGCCGCGCAGGAAATCAAGCCCCAAGCACGGACCTTGGCGGAGGACCGCGGCATCCGTTGCGTCGTCCTGGATTACCAGGAACTGCGCGGCATCGAATCCAACGAGCTGCGGTTGTTCTAGTGCCACGCCGCAATCGTAGAATCCGCGAAGAGCCGCGTTCATTGCCCCGCGATGGAAGTGCTTTCCTCGGATCGCAGACTGTACCTGGGCCGCGCTGGACTAATGGGGAGCCCTTCGTCATGAGGCACGTTGGCAGTGCCGCCGCGCAGAAGTATTACGTGTGCCCGGGGTGCAATCAGAACATCCCTCCCGGGGTGGCGCATATCGTGGCGTGGCCACGGGATACCGGTGGGCGCGGTGAGGACCGCCGCCACTGGCACCGGCACTGCTGGGACCGGCGGTAGGATAGCGGGCATGATTGTTGCCTTTTCCGTAGCCCCCACTGTTGTGGGTGATGAAAGCGCTGAAATGTCCGAGGCCGTGGCCGAAGCCGTGCGTGTTGTCCGGGCCTCCGGCCTGCCTAATGAGACCAACTCCATGTTCACCATCATTGAAGGTGAGTGGGACGAGGTCTTCGCGGTCATCAAGGAGGCCACCGATGCCGTACGCGCCGTGTCGCCGCGCACGAGCTTGGTGATTAAGGCCGATATCCGCGAAGGCGTGAGCGGGCAGATAACCCAAAAAGTAGATTCCGTTAACCGTTACCTGGAGGAGAACAAGTGACTGGACCGTACGTAGGAGGAGCCCTCGACCTGGGCGCCATCAAGCAGCAGGCGGAGGCCAAGGCGAAAGCACAGGAACAGGGCACTACTGGTGCCTCGGCAGGTGTGCAGCCCTTCTTCGAGGTCACCGAGCAGAACTTTGAGAATGACCTGGTGCGCCGCTCTGCGGAGGTACCCGTTATCGCCCTGATCGGCTCGCCGCGCTCGCCTGCCTCCGAGCAGCTCAAGAAGGACTTCGAGGAGATGGCGGCCGCCGGTGGCCTGAAGTTCATCGTGGGCTACATCAATGCCGATGTCGTTCCCCAGGTGGCGCAGGTCTTCGGCGTGCAGAATCTGCCGACCACTGTCGCCATCGCTGCAGGCCAGCCGGTCACCAATTTCGAGGGCGGGCAGCCACGTGAGAACTTGGAGCAGTGGGTTGCGGCGATCGTCGACAAGCTCGGCCCCCAGCTCAAGGGCTTGCCTGACCAAGATGTGGCGGGGGAGACCCCCGAGGAAGAAGCAGCGGATCCGCGCCTGAGCCTGGCTGAGGACGCACTCAACCGCGGCGATTTCGATTCCGCTATTGCTACCTACGAGGAGATCCTGGCTGCCGAGCCAGACAACGTGGAGATTAAGCAGGCCCGCGACACCACGCTATTACTCAAGCGCCTGGACCCGGCTAACCGCAGCGAGGATCCTATCGCTGCGGCGGATGCTGCCCCGGAGGACGTGTCCAAGCAGCTCGATGCCGCCGACGCGGAGGTGGTTGCCGGTGCTCCCGACCGCGCCTTCGAGCGCCTCATCGAGGCCATGAAGCGTACCGCCGGGGATGAGAAAGAACAGCTTAAGACCCGACTCTTGGAGCTTTTTGGGCTCTTTGATTCCGGTGATTCGCGCGTGCTCGCCGCACGCACGAAGCTGGCCAGCGCGTTGTACTAAGGAGGGCGTCGTAATAGGGCCCAGCTTGTGCTGGGCCCTAGAGCGGCCTTTCCGGACGATCGCGGGCTGAACCCTCAGGATGGCTCAGATGAGTCCTCTCCTGAGGTTCTTTTTGTGTTCAAGCAATTATGTGAAGCACCTCATGTTAAATTCGTTCTAGTGTTATGTAACACAATAATTGGTCGACTCTTTCAGGAGGACTCTCATGCGCAAGCTCCTCGGCGTCATCGGCGCCGCCTCTCTTGCTTTTACCCTGACCGCCTGCGGAAGCGATAGCTCCGATAGCGCCGGTGGTTCCAACTATGTCCGAGTTCTGGGCACCGAGCCGCAGCAGGGCCTGATCCCCGCAATGACGAATGAGAACGGCGGCGGACGCATCGTCGACATGCTGTATTCCGGGTTGGTGTACTACGACGCCGAGGGTAACGTGCACAACGAGATGGCGGAGTCCATCGACAAGGAAGGGGAGAAGACCTACAAGGTCACGCTCAAGCCCGACCTGAAATTTTCCGACGGTTCTGCCGTAACTGCGGATACCTTCGTCGATACGTGGAATTACGCGGTGGCCAACGAACAGCTCAACGAGAGCTTTTTCTCCTCCATCAAGGGCTACGGGGAAGGCGTCAAGGAGATGGAGGGCCTTAAGGTCATCGATGAGCGCACCTTCACTATCGAGCTCACCCAGCCGGAGAGCGACTTTCCGAGCCGCTTGGGCTACAACGCTTACTTCCCAGTCCCCGCAGCCGCACTGGAGGACCCGCAGGGCTTTGGCGAATCCCCAGTGTCGAACGGTCCCTACAAGATCAAGGAATGGAATCACAACCAGAACCTGATCATCGAGCCGAACCCAGAGTACAAGGGTGACCGTGCCGCGCAGAACGACGGCATCGAGTTCACCTTCTACGCTGATTCCAGCGCGGCCTACATGGACCTGTTGGCGAATAACCTCGATGTCCTCGAAGCCATCCCGTCCTCTGCCTTCGGAAGCTATGAACAGGACTTGGGGGACCGCCAAGAAACCAAGCCTGCTGCCACCTACCTGGAGATGTCCATCCACATGGAGACCCCGCACTTTAGTGGCTCTTCCGGTTTCGGGGTGCGTAGCG
>NZ_KV788161.1:0-1221 GCF_001807205.1 Corynebacterium sp. HMSC05D03
GGCACGCTGCAGGGGTTGCAGCTATGTGACACGGGACACAATCGCAATCAAGGTGTCTCTTCTTATTTAGATTTTCTTCAAAAAGTGGAAAAATTACGAAACGAAAACCATTTACGCTGCTCAACGTATGTTTTTGTGTTTCGTAGTTTTGTTCTTTTCGTTTACGAGATTACGAAATGACCCGCAAATACCTACCGTGACCTGCGGTGATGTGTTTCGTATTTTTCTGCGTAATTTCACGTCGCCCGAAGCAGACACCCTGCCGTGTGCTTGCTGCAGGGCTGCGGCCGTCCCTCCATGTGGAGCGTCAGTGTCGATGCTGTAACTTAAACGTACATACATTTGTGGCGCTCTCGTTACGTGTCTGTGCATTGCCGAGCTCTTTACTGTTGTGTGTGGGCGCGCAGCCGTAGTGTCCGTGCCACTCCGAGTAGGGCGCGTCGTACCCCAAACCCATGTTCAATTAAATTCCAATCCAGAGAGGTCTTGCACTGTTGCGGTGCGGTTGTCTTCTTTCTCACCGTATTGGACCCTGCGAAATTAATTGGATACGATAGGCCCATGTTGATTTCAGGTTCCTTTTTCATGCGGCCGCTCACCAGCCGCTAAGGCGGTTTTCTCCCTCCCGCAGGTTAGAAACCGCTCCGGTCCTTTAGCCGGGCGGCCATTTGCCATGCCCGGCTCCGTTTCAACTCCACGGAGCACACCTGATGTCTACATACGGATACGGCCGTCACGAACATGGCCAAAATTTTCTCACAGACCACAAGATCATCAACTCCATCGTCGATCTTGTAAAACAAACCTCCGGCCCCATCATTGAGATCGGACCAGGAAGCGGTGCCCTCACTCACCCGATATCCCACTTGGGGAGGGCGATAACGGCAGTTGAAGTGGACGCAAAACTAGCTGCCAAACTCACAAAAAAGACCGCCTCGGCGTCGGTCGAAGTGGTCCATGATGATTTCCTCAACTTCCCGTTACCCGCCACTCCCTGCGTCATTGTGGGAAACATTCCCTTTCACCTCACCACTGCCATTCTTCGAAAGTTGTTGCATGCGCCGGCATGGACTGCCGCTGTACTCCTCATGCAGTGGGAAGTCGCTCGCCGCCGGGCCGGGGTAGGTGCAAGCACGATGATGACAGCTCAGTGGTCCCCATGGTTCACGTTTCACCTTGGTTCCCGAGTACCAAGGTCTGCTTTCCGGCCACAGCCAAACG
>NZ_KV788162.1:0-36227 GCF_001807205.1 Corynebacterium sp. HMSC05D03
GGACTCCATGTCCAAAAACCCTATGGACATAACATATACAGCCCACCCCACAGCACCTAGACCTATAAGCTTTCCCGCTCCACCGGCGGCATGCGCCAGCAGGATTAATCGCTGACGGAGACAAAACGACGCAAGCCCCGAGGCTTGTTTCTCTAACAATGCCTCGAGGCTTGAATATGGCGACCCTGACGGGACTTGAACCCGCGACCTCCGCCGTGACAGGGCGGCGCGCTAACCAACTGCGCCACAGGGCCATATATATTTACTTGTGTGCCAACACAAAGGTGTTGGTACCCCCAACGGGATTCGAACCCGTGCCGCCGCCGTGAAAGGGCGGTGTCCTAGGCCGCTAGACGATGGGGGCCCGTTGCCTTGAGGCAACTTTGTAAAAATATACTGTAGACATCCTTACTTAACCAAATCGCCCCGGCAGAAAGGTAAAAAACTATGACTGACCAGCGAGATACCTGTTCCTGCCATGAGCCGGGTGTACACGGCTACAACTCCAATGACGATCAAAAGGCGAAATACTTAGCGCGCCTCAAGCGCATCGAAGGGCAAACCCGCGGCATCCACCGCATGATCACAGAGGACCAATACTGCATTGACATCATCACGCAGATCTCGGCGGTAACCTCCGCGCTCGAGAATGTCTCCCTGGCACTCCTGGAGGACCACATAGAGCACTGCGTGGCAGGAGCCGCTGCCGAGGACGGGGAAATAGCCTCAGAGAAGCTAGAGGAAGCTATGCGGGCCATTCGGAAGCTCGTCAAGAGCTAACAAACCCCCAGCCGCATCCCTGCAAGCTCAACGCCCCTAAAACTACTCAAAGAGCCGCCCGAAGGCGGCTCTTTTTGTGGGCCCTGCGGGGCTCGAACCCGCGACCTGCGGATTAAAAGTCCGTAGCTCTACCAACTGAGCTAAAGGCCCAACGCCCAACCATCTTAGTAGGTCGCACTAAAGAAAACGAAATGGCCCTCACCTCCAGCGGAAAGGGCCACTACCTAGCAGAGATGCGCAATTAGCCGCGCATGTCACCCTTCTCCATGAAGTTCACCTGGAAGTCAAAAGCGGTCTTCAGATCGTGCGGGGTGTGCTGGAACTTATTCGCCTTGGCACGCTCGAAGTACTCCTCCAGCAGCGGACGGTAGTCCGGGTGCGCCACGGCGATAACCTTCTCCACGCGCTCCTTCGGAGCCAGGCCACGCAGGTCCGCAACACCATACTCGGTGATGATGACCATGGTGTCGTGCTCAGTGTGGTCGGTGTGAGACACGAAAGGCACGATGGCGGAAATAGCGCCGCCCTTTGCCACCGATGGGGACACGAAGGTGGAGATGTAGGCGTTACGGGTGAAGTCACCCGAGCCGCCGGTACCGTTCATGATGCGGGAGCCGGAGACGTTGGTGGAGTTGATGTTGCCGTAGATGTCGCCCTCAATCATGCCGTTGGAGGAGATCAGGCCAACGCGGCGGATAACCTCCGGGTGGTTGGACACCTGCTGTGGGCGCAGGATGATGTGCTTGGCGTAGCGCTCAGCCTCAGCGTTCATCTTGTCCGCATACTCCGGGGACAGGGCGAAGGAGGTAGCAGAGGCGACGGTCATCTTGCCGGCGTCGATAAGATCCAGCATGCCGTCCTGGATAACCTCGGTGTAGGCCTGAATGTTTTCGAACTTGGAATCCAGCAGGCCGGCCATCACTGCGTTCGGGACGTTGCCCACACCGGACTGCATGATGAACTTGTCATACTCCAGGCGTCCGGCAGCAACCTCGCCCTCGAGGAACTCAATGAAGTTCGCAGCGATCTTCTCAGAGACCTCATCCGGAGCCTTGAACGGAGCATTGCGGTCCGGGGCGTTGGTCTTGACTACAGCCACGACCTTCTCTTCCGGGATCTCAATGTAGGTGGTACCAACGCGGTCAGCCGGCTTGGTAATCGGGATCGGCTGACGGTTCGGCAGCTTCTCAATGCGGTAGATATCGTGCATGCCCTCGAGGTTGAGGGACTGCCACTCATTGATCTCAATGATGATCTTGTCGGCGGCCTCGATGTACTCGAGGTTGTTACCTACTGCGGAGGAGGGAACGATATTTCCCTTCTCATCGATACGCGCGGCCTCAATAATGGCTACCTGGAAGTCACCGTAGAAACCTTCCTCCACCTGCTGGCCAGAGTGTGAGAGGTGAACATCCTGGTAGAGGGCGGAGCCATCGTTGAAGCGGCCGCGCAATGCCGGATCAGAGTTGTATGGGGAGCGGAAGCGAATGGCGTTTGCCTCAGCCAGGACGCCATCGCAGTCCGGGGCGGTAGAGGCACCGGAGAAGACGTCGATCTTGAATTCCTCCCCCGCCTCGTGGGCCGCCTTTGCCTTTTCCGCGATAGCGGTCGGCAGGGCCTTGGGGTAGCCAGCACCGGTAAAGCCGGAGATTCCCACACGATCACCGTGGTTGACGAACTGTGCGGCCTCGTCAGCGCTCATCACGAGCTTCTCAAACGGCGCGTATGCAATTCTCTCAGACATTAGTCCTCCTTTTATGTGCAGAAACGACCTACGTTACGGTCCTTTCCTATTAGTTACATGCACCACACTAGCGAATCAGAAGCGGATTTACCGCACTCTGCCCCAAACCGTGTGCACCCCTCACTTTCTTCATCAGAATTTGCCACCCCGGGCTCTTTCCGCGCACAATTGGCGGCGTGACTCTTGCAATCGGAAAAATCCAGCTCAACTCCCCCGTTGTCCTCGCCCCCATGGCCGGCGTGACCAACGTGGCTTTTCGCGTGCTGTGCCGTGAGCAAGAGATTGAAAAGACCGGGACTGTCTCCGGGCTCTACGTGTGCGAAATGGTCACCGCTCGCGCCTTGGTCGAGCGCAACCCCAAGACCCTGCACATGACCACCTTCGCTCCCCAAGAACAGCCCCGCTCGCTGCAGCTGTACACCGTCGATCCGGAGTACACCTACAAGGCTGCCAAGATGATCGTGGATGAGAACTTGGCGGACCACATCGATATGAACTTTGGCTGCCCGGTCCCCAAGGTCACGCGCCGCGGCGGGGGTTCTGCCCTTCCTTATAAGCGCCGCCTGTTTGGCAACATCGTCTCCGCCGCAGTCAAGGCGACTGAGGGCACGGATATTCCAGTCACGGTGAAGATGCGCGTCGGCATTGATGAAGAGCACAAGACACACCTCGATGCCGGGCGTATCGCTGTGGCGGAAGGAGCCGCAGCAGTTGCTTTGCACGGGCGCACTGCCGCCCAGCGCTACTCCGGTCACGCCGACTGGGGCGAAATCGCCCGCTTGAAGGAGCATTTGGCAGACACAGGCATCCCAGTCTTGGGCAACGGCGATATCTTCAAGGCAACCGATGCGCACGACATGATGGAGCAAACTGGATGTGACGGCGTCGTGGTGGGCCGCGGCTGTTTGGGCCGCCCGTGGCTTTTTGCGGAACTCTCCGCCCACCTGCGGGGTGAACCAGTACCGGAAGAGCCCACGCTAGGCGAAGTCACGCGCATCATGCTCCGCCACGCAGAGCTTCTAGCCCAGCATGAGGGCGAGGCTCAAGCCAGCCGCGATATTCGCAAGCACATTGGCTGGTACCTGCGTGGTTTTCCCGTGGGCGGCCAGGTACGTGCGGGCCTTTCTCGCGTCAATTCCTTGGAGGATCTGCGCGAACTGCTGGCGCCGTGGGCCGACTCGCCTGCGCTTGCCGACGACGCCGATGGTGCCCGCGGCCGCCAGGGCTCACCCGCCAAGGTAGTCCTTCCCGAGGGTTGGCTCGATGATCCGGAGGATGCCACTGTGCCGGAAGGCGCGGAGATTATGCACTCCGGCGGCTAGCCGCGATTATTCAAACTTGTTGTTCGTCAGGCACTAGACCAATAGTTCAGCTAAAGTACGTGGCATGCGCGCTGCTTACCGTGAACAGTTGGATAATTTTTCTCATGATCTCATCATCATGAGCACGACCGTCCATAAGCTGATGGCCCTCGCCTCCCAGGCGTTAATCAAGGCCTCCCTGCAACCGGCTGAGGAGGCTGTGTCACTGCGCGATGAACTGGATGAGGTGCGCTCGCGGTGCGAAGACCGCGCGGTCTCCCTGCTAGCCTTGGAAAATCCGATGGCCAAGGATCTCCGCCAGGTCATCTCTTCCATCTATATTGTTGAAGACTTTTATCGCATGGGCCGCCTGTCCCAGCACATTGCAACGAGTGCCCGCCGCCGCCACCCCGAGCCAGTGGTACCAGCAGACATCATGGGCTACTTCGAGGAATATGCGCGCCTCGTTCTCGATATGTCCGCGGGGCTCAAGGACATCCTCATCACCCGCGATCCGGAGCTAGCCCTTCGGTTAACCGAAGATGATGATGCCGTCGATGACATCAACCATCACCTGCTACGCATGCTGACCCAGCGGGAATGGAAGGGAACGGTGCGCCAAGCTGTGGAAACCTCGCAGCTATCGCGTTACTACGAGCGTTTCGCCGATCATTGCGCTGCCGCTGCCGGTCGCATTATCTATCTTGCAACGGGCCTGGACCCGGACCGCTATATGCGCAAGCGTGATCAGGAGCAACGCGAAGCCGAGCTAGAGGCCCGCATGGCAGAGCTGGAGCGCCAGTTCCATCACTAGATGAGGCTCATGCTCGAAATAGCTGCCGATCCACCGCTAGTAACACCTAGCTCATCCTGAAAACACAAAAGCCGGTGCCCACTCCTAGACCTTAAACAGTCGAGAGAGGGCGCCGGCTTTCGGCACTATGGCGCTATCGGTGTTTAGCCAAAGCGGCCGGAGATGTAATCCTCGGTGTCCTTCTTGGAGGGGTTCTCGAAGATCTTGGTGGTGTCATCAAACTCGACGAGGTGGCCCGGCTTTCCGGTGGCTTCTAGAGAGAAGAAACCGGTCTTATCGGACACACGGGCTGCCTGCTGCATGTTGTGGGTGACGATAACGATGGTGAAGTTTTCCTTCAGCTCGTGGATGAGGTCCTCAACAGCCAGGGTAGAAATCGGGTCAAGTGCCGAGCACGGCTCGTCCATGAGGAGGACCTCCGGTTCCACGGCAATCGCACGGGCGATGCACAGACGCTGCTGCTGTCCACCGGACAGGCCGCCGCCCGGCTTATCCAGGCGGTCCTTAACCTCATCCCAGAGGTTGGCGCCGCGCAGAGACTTTTCGGCAACTTCCTTCAGTTTCTTCTTGTTCTTCTCGCCGGAGAGCTTCAGGCCGGCAACAACGTTGTCCTCGATAGACATCGTGGGGAACGGGTTAGCCTTCTGGAAAACCATGCCGATGGTGTTGCGAACGGATACCGGGTCAACCTTGGCGCCGTAAATATCTTGGCCGTCCAAGAGGACCTCGCCCTTGACATAGGCGCCGGGGATGACCTCGTGCATACGGTTCAAGGTGCGCAGAACGGTGGACTTACCGCAGCCGGAAGGGCCGATAAAGGCGGTCACGGCCTTCGCCGGAATTTGCATGTTGACGTTCTGCACGGCGTGGAAGTCGCCGTAGTAAATGTTCACGTCATTGAGCTCAAGCTTAGACATTAGGAGTTTCTCCTCTTAAGAATGTATGGCGGAATCGAGTGTTACGGCGATCTATTTCTTGACCGAGAACTTCGCGGAGATGACACGGGCCGCGATGTTAAGGACAGCGATAAGGATAACCAGCGTCAGCGCTGCACCCCAGAGCTTATCCAGGACAGCCGGTTGTGCGCCGGCCTTGTACATATCCAGCATCATCAGCGGTAGCGAGGACTGCGAGCCCTTGAACGCGTCCCAGTTGATGATGGAGGAGGAACCAACAAGGACCAGCACCGGAGAAGACTCACCCATCACACGCGCAACCGCGAGCATGATACCGGTAACGATGCCGGACAGGGCGGTCGGCAGGACGATGCGAGCAATGGTCTTCCACTTCGGAACGCCCAGTGCATAGGAGGCCTCACGCAAGTCCATCGGGACAACACGGAGCATCTCTTCGGTGTTGCGAACCACGATCGGAATCATCAGCAGCACCAAGGAAAGCGCCACGGCGAAGCCGGAGCGGCCAAAGCCGAAGAGCGTGATCCACATAGCGAAGATAAACAGCGCGGCAACGATGGACGGCACACCGGACAGGATGTCCACCATGAAGGTGGTGGTACGGGCGAGCCAGCCGCCCTTGGAATACTCCACCAAGTAGATAGCGGTAAAGATACCGATCGGGATGGAGATGATGGAGGCTAGGACGGTTTGGACGAAGGTACCAACGATGGCGTGAGCAGCACCGCCGCCCGCAACGCTGTTCATGACACCGCGCTGGGACGTGGTCCACCAATCGGCGCTGAAGATGATGCCGCTGCCGCGGGCAAAGAGTTCCCACAGAACCCAAACCAGAGGGATCATGGCGATAATCATGGCCACCCATACCACGACGGTGGCAATGGTGTTGGTGGCCTTTCGGGAAGCCGAAATATCAAGGAAGGTAGCGCCTGCGGAGGCAGGCTTGGCGTTTGTAGTAGTAGTAGTAGTCATTGTGTCCTCCTCCCTACTTCTTCTTCACGATGGTGCGGGCAATGGCGTTGACCACGAAGGTCAGCAAGAACAGCATGAGGCCGGCGGCGATGTAGGCACCTGCGCGCATCTCATTACCGAACTCTGCGGATGCCAAGGCGATGGCCATGGCGAAGGTCGTACCGCCGTCGAAGAGCGAGAAGCGGAAGTCCACGAGCGGGGAGACAACCATGTACAGAGCCATGGTCTCACCCAGTGCACGTCCAAGACCGAGCATGGAGCCGGCGATGTAACCGGACATACCGAAGGGGAGCACCGTCATGCGGATAACTTCCCAGCGGGTTGCGCCCAGCGCCAAGGCAGACTCAATCTGACCAGGAGGAGTTTGGACGAAGACCTCACGTGCCGTAGCGGCGATAATCGGAAGAATCATCACGGCCAGCACGATGCCACCGGTGAAGAGGTTACGGCCGGTAGCAAACGACGGCGAGTTATCAAAGACGGTGAAAAGGAAGAACCCACCAGCCCAGGACTCCAGCCACGAGTAGAAACCGGAGAGAGCTGGACCGAGGACCTGCCAGCCCCACAGACCATAAACAATGGACGGGACTGCAGCGAGCATGTCCACGAGGAAGCCCAGCGGCTTGACCAGACGTGCCGGCGCGTAGTTAGACAGGAAGATGGCAATCGCCAGTGCAACCGGCATAGCCAGCAGCAGGGCGAAGACGGAGATAAGAACCGTAGTGCCGAACATGGTCGGGATACCGAACTTCATCGCGGAAGTATCGCCAGTCTCCCAACGGCCACCGTAGGTGAAGAACCCCATGATGCCACCGTCGTTGACGCCCAGGGCTGGCACGGCACGCCACAGCAAGAAGCCCGCAATGGCAGCAATCATGACGGTGATCAACGTGGCCGAAGCAGAAGAAAGGAATTCGAAGACTCGGTCACCCGGGCGCTTAACTCCGCTGCTGGAGTTAGCCTTGGTAAGTTCTTCGGATCCGCCGGTAGAAGGCCGCTCAGCAGCGGAGACGGAAAGCTCCGTCTGCTCGGGCGCCGTGGTGAGATTATTGTCTGCCATGAGACGTTCTAATCCTTTTCAGCGTTAAGAATGGAGTTTGTCGTTACATACCTGCGCCCCCAAAGCGCGATTCGAGTGCGGCAGTGGGGGCGAAGAGTATTTAGCTTTGTTGAGCTCTAGCGCTTACTGCAGAGCGTCAACAGCAGCCTTCAGCTTGTCCAGGTGTGCACCCTCAACCGGGATGAAGCCCTGAGAAGCAAGCTGGTCATCTTGGTGATCCAGGACGGTGGTGAAGAAGGCCTTAACCAGAGCGGAGGTCTCCTCATCGTAACCAGCGGAGCAAACAATGTTGTAGGTGGTCAGGATGAGCGGGTATGCGCCCTCGTCGTCAGACGCGAACAGAGCGTCGGAGTCAACAACCATGTTGTGCTCGGACTCGGTCTCCTTGAACTCCAGGTTCTCCAGAGCAACGTTGACGGACTCGGTGTTCAGCTCAACCGGGCCGTGGCCGAAGTCGATCTTTGCCTTCTGAACGCCGTCTGCTTCCTTCTGGTCAGCGAAACCGGACTCAACGTAGGTGATAGCACCCTTGATGTTGGCAACCTGGTCAGCAACACCAGCGGAGCCGTTGGCACCCTCACCAACTGCATCCGGGAACTGCTTGCCCTCGGTGTCCCAGTCGCCGGTAGCGGCCTTCAGGAACTTCTGGAAATTGGCGGAGGTACCGGACTCATCAGAGCGGAAGATGACGGTGATGTCCTCGTCCGGCAGGTCGGTGCCTTCGTTGTCAGCGGCGATTGCCTCGTCGTTCCACTTGGTGATGTCACCCTTGAAGATCTTGGCCAGGGTCTCGGTGGAGAGGTTGATCTCGGTACCCTCGAGGTTGTAAGCGATAGCTACCGGACCGATGGTGGTCGGCAGGTGCCATGCCTCGTTGCCGCCACAGCGCTCAGCAGCAGCCTCAACCTCACCGTCATCCTCCTTCAGAGCGGAGTCGGAACCAGCGAAGTCGGCCTGGCCGTTGGTGAAAGCCTCAACGCCAGCGCCGGAGCCGGAAGCGTTGTAGGACAGGGAAGCGTTCGGATGATCCTCAGAGAATGCGGTCTGGAAGTAAGACATTGCATTCTGCTGGGAGGACGCGCCGTCACCGACGAGCTCGCCGGAGACGTCAGAGCCCTCGGAGCCGCCTTCAGCGGAGCCGGAGTCGTTGGACTCGGAGCAAGCGACGAGAGCGGTGGAGGTGGCGGCGACGATGCCGAAGATAGCGGCAGTGCGCTTGAAGTTGCGGATCACGGGAAACCTTTCCGGTGCGGATACAAGAGAATGATTGTCCGAGTAAATCGCCCTCCGCCGTCCTCTTAAGGCGGGCACGATTAACTCACGGGAAGTAAAGCTATATCTGGTGGGTTAACCCCACAGGGATCAAGAGATGAACAATCGGTGAACTTGTACCACAAGGCGGTGAGGCTAGTCACTTTTCGCCCAGACGCAGTGTTCCTCTGCAATCGAGAAGCCCAAACGCTCATAGGCCTTTACTGCAGGTTCGTTGTCCGCCTCGACATATAAAATGACCTTGTCCGCGCCTTTAGCCACCATGCGCTGCAGCCCCGCAGTGAGCAGAGGCCCACCAAGCCCACGCCCGCGGTAGTCCTCACCCAGCCCCACAACATAGACCTCACCGAAGGCTGGGGCGCCCTCCGCATGCCATTTCAGCCAGTGAAAACCGGCCAATGCTGGGGCACTGTGCGCACCACCGTGCGAATCCCACAGGAATAGCACGTCGGCAGGATCAAACCATTCGGCTTCCATCCCGCGATGTAGGCGCTCCAGGTCCCAGCCCCCTTGCTCCGGATGCCAGGAAAAAGCCTCGTTGTTGGTGCGAACCCATTCCGCCTCGACATGTTCACGTCCGAAGCGCTCCACCGACTCGGTGTACGTGTGAATCTCTAGGCCGTCGACCGCTGCGGACGCTTCCTCCGCTGCGCGTAGGTCCTGGCCCTCAATAGCCATGACGAGCAGGCGCCTGACGACGTCCATCTCATTACGTTTCGCCAGCGCCTGGGCGGCCGGGAGGTTGCCATGCGCCCAGATCTGGGGGGATGCCGGGAGGGCGTCGACAAGCGCCTGCCCTACCCCTCGCCCACGGTGTTCCACACCGACAAAGAGCTCCACTGTCTGCCCGTCGAGGGCAGCCACACCGAGCACCTCGTCGCCCTCGATAGAGAGCAGATGGCGGTGGCCCAGGCGGTCATCCCGCAGCCCGATAAGAAACTGTTCTGAGAAAGGCGCAACACCATCGTGTGTTTCGGCCGCTGCAGCAAGTTCCTCCACGCGCTGCGCGAGATCTAGATTCTGCGGCACAGTATTAGTCTCTATATTCATGCTTCCCACCCTACGTGCGGTAGTAATAGAGGGGTGACCGTCATCTACCTCAGCCGCAACCTCGTACGTCTTGCCGCCGTCGCGGGAGTGGTCCTGACCGCATGGCTGGCGGATTCAGCAGTGGCGATGCATGCGGAACACACCGTGGCCCAGCAGGCGAAGGCCAGCTCCCAGCTGGAAAACACACCGAACGTGTATATCGGCGGCGTCCCCTTCACCCTGGGCGCGCTCACCAAGGAGATCCCCTACTTGGAGGTTAAATCTTCTGACGTGGAGGTTCCCAAGCTCGGGATGGTCAATGCCTCGACTACTCTGCGCGACATCACGATCCGCCCCGAACAGCTCTTCAGCGGCGAGCTAGAAGGCTCACCGGTGTCGACTTACACGCGCAGCATCAACCTCGACGGTGTGGCCTTAGGCCGCATGCTGGGCATTACCGATCTGTCCATTGCCAATCCCGATGACATGTCTCCCACCGGCGGCCCCTCGGCCCAAGCTGAGCTCACCGGCACGCTACCAGGAGACAACACCAAGTCCACCGCGACGGTAACGCTGCGCCTCGTGGGCCCGGAATTTCGTATGAGCGTCTACGGAACCGATGATGAACGCCTCAAGAAGGCTTTCGGTTTGGTCTTGGATACCCGCCAGCTCCCCCTGCCTTCACAGGCCACATCCGTAAAACTGCACGGCGGCTCCATCACCTTCGAGGTGCAGCGCCGCAACATCACGTTGAAGACCGCGCAGCTCTCACCGCTGGAGATCGACGGCTCAGAAGAAAAGGCCGTCGAGGATGCAGCGCAGAAGGCACAAGACACGGCCAACCAAGTGGGTAGCGCACCAACGACTCCGCCGAGCTGGCGCCAGAACTAGTTGATTCGAATGAGGTCCCGCAGGATCCTGCGGATGCTGCGGTGCGTGGGCGGGGTCGGGTCGATGGGAGCGAATACCTCCAATGCGTCCGCTTCCGATTCCAGGTGCACTTCTGTGAAAGTGCCCTCCGACTCCCCATCCGCCTGAAAACGGTGCGGTTTCGGGCACACCAGATCCACCTCGACGGCATCCTCGAAGTGCAGCGTACGGGCATCCGTAACTTTATTCAGCCAGTGGCGGTGGTCCACGCCGAAGAGGTGGAGCACACCGACGAGACCATCAATACCGCCAAGGTCTGACACCCCGAATAGGCCAAGTCCTTGGTCGAAGGAGTTGCGCGGATTGGTCACCACGGGCAGTGGGCCGAGGAAAGTCCACGGGTTGGTGTTGGAGGTGAACATGACGGGTACGTCATCAGCCGCAAAGGTTTCTCCCGAACTCGAGCGCGCACGCACGCTAATGCGCGGTGGGCGGATGCGGGCGCGCTGATAAGCCTGAAAGGCCACGGCCAAATAGCGCAACGGGGTAGCTGCAAAGCCCAACTCCCGAGCACGGTCCACGCGAGCCAGCACGTCGGCGTCCAACCCGAAACCAGCATTGACCGCGAACCATCTGTCATTCCACACACCTAAGGAGACGGTGCGACGCGTATTGCGCTCCAGCATCCGAGCCAACACGTGCGCTGCCTCGACCGGGGTATTAGGGAAACCAAGGGCGCGAACGAAGACATTGGCAGAACCAGTGGGGATCACTGCGAGTGCTGGAATCTCCTGGGGGCTGGGGCGCTCTGCGGAATCTGCAGGACCCAGCAGCCCGTTTACAACCTCATTCACCGTGCCATCGCCGCCGAAGACCAAGATGACATCGAAGTCTTCCCGCGTCATGCCGCGCACCATATCCTGCGCGTGCCCCGGGTAGTGCGTGAAGCGGGCCAGCAGCTGCAGCCCCTCCACGTCCCGAATAACGGGCAGAACCTCACGGAAAAGGGCCGAATTCTGACTCGTGGAGTTCGGGTTTGAGATCAGCAAAACGCGCATGACTCCCAAGACTACTGGAGCCTAGTGGTTACCGTGATGCCACCACGACTACGCTGGGGCAGCATGAGCGAACAGACTAATAGTGAAAACCAGACGGAAAATACCCACCCGGAGAACACCAAGATCGACGGCAACGCAGCCGTTAGCCAAGCTGCTGAAGCGTGGAAGGATGCTGCCTCCCGCAACATTCCTACCGTTGATGTGGCTGATAACCCCCTGCCGGATGAGACGGCGAACCTACGCCAAGGCCCGTCACTGCACGATGGCCTCCTGGGGCTTCTCCCCCTCGTCGGTGTCTGGCAGGGCGAAGGCCAGGCTCACAGCACCGACGGCGAACAGTACGCCTTTGGCCAGCAGCTCATCATCGCCCACGACGGTGAGAACTACCTGACCTACACCTCCCGCACCTGGAAGATCGATTCCGAGGGCAAACCGGTGGGCCCAGATGTCCGCGAGTCCGGATTCTGGCGCATCTCCCTCAAGGACGAGATTGAGATGACCTACACCTCCTCCAATGGCATCAACGAGATCTTCTACGGCTCGCTGTTCAACGAGCGCGCCTGGCAGCTGGAATCTGCGTCCACCATGGTCACGGAAACTGGGCCTACCAACCTCGGCCCCGGCAAGCGTATGTATGGCCTCATGCCGAACAACAACCTGGGCTGGGTAGATGAGCGGCTTGTCGACGGCGAAATGCGCCCCTTCATGTCCGCCGAGCTCACCCGCGTGGCAGGCTAATCAGCAGGCGAGCTAGCTGAGCTAGCTAACGCTAGCTCGCAGTACGAGGGAGTCTAGCGCGCCAGGGCGGCGTCGATCAGCGCGCGTATTTCCTCCGCGTTCGCCGGCGCCTTGAGCTTCTTGCCATCGAGGCGCGTCACGCGCACCGCCGTGCGCACTGAAGACACAAGCCACACCGAGTCGGCTTCCTCGAGGTAGCGCAGGTCAAGCTCCTTCGCCTTGCAGCGATAGCCCTGATCGGAGGCGTATTCGAAGAGCGCCGCTTGCGTCGTGCCGGGCAAAATACCCTTACCCGCAGGCGTGCGCAGCTTCGCCCCCTTGACCGCCACCACGGTAGAGGTGGCGCCTTCCAGCACCAATCCCGTATCGGGATCAGTAAAGATCACATCATCAAACCCACGCTCGCGTGCCAGGCGCAGCGTAGCCATTGTGGCCGCATAATTCAGCGTTTTCGCAGGTAGCTCCTCCGCTACTTGCCACAGGCGCGGGGTGCTCATCACCTTGACGCCGGTAGCGCGCTGTGCCACAACCGCGTCTGAAACCTCCTGAACCACCACCCAGGCCGTGGGCACACCGGTGGAGGCGCGGCCCCGGGTATAAGTCCACGTGCACTTGGCTTCTAGCGACGAGCCCTCCTCTCCATCCGCGCCGGCGGGGCCATAGAAGTCCGCGATGGCCAGCTCAGTGGCTTCTTGCCACTTGTGCATCGGCGGCTCCGGCAGATCGAGCGCGCGGGCGGAATGCCGGAAGCGCTCCGCGTGGCGGTGAAAATTAGCGGCCTTGCCATTACGGACGAGGAGGGACTCGAAGATCCCGTCGCCGCGCGTCACCGCGGCATCATCCCAATAGACCAACGGAAGGTTCGGCATATGACGCCGCACCGACCCTCCAAACGGTTCCACAACGTAGATGACCGGCTCTTTCCTGCGCTGAAGGCTCATAGCCCCGATTATGCCCTACCATCGGAGGGCGTGAGTTACTCTTCGCCACTTCTTTCCCGGCCCGGAGCCACTGAGTTCCAGGGCAGCACGCTTGTCGATGTCTCCGGGGTCCCCTGGCACTATGGAAACCCCCTTGTGGAGCAGCGTGCGGTAGAGACAGGTTCCGCCATCATCGACCGCTCCCATCGCCGCGTCATCGCGGTGTCTGGCCCCGATGCCCGTGCCTTCCTGCATAACCTGCTGAGCCAGAAGCTCGACGATGTAGACAGCGGCTTTTCCGCAGGCGCTCTTGACCTCAACATTCAGGGCCACGTCCTACACCACATGGATCTGTCCTTCGACGGGGACACCTTTTACCTCGACGTGCCCACAGCACAGTTCGAGTCTTTGCGAGATTTCCTTACCGCCATGGTGTTCTGGTCCCAGGTCACCGTGGAGGAAGCAGACGCGGCGGTCATCACGGTTCTGGGGCAGTCGCTGCAGCAGCCCTCGGCGGCCTTGGTCGAGCGTTCTGTGCAGTGGCCGGGCTGTCCACGCCAGGATTTCCTCGTGCCGCGCCAGCGGCTCGATGCTGCCGTAACAGAGCTGGAGAAGCAGGGCGGAAGCCTAGCGGGTCTCATGGCATATACCGCAGAGCGAGTGCGCGCACGTGAGCCCGAACTGGCCGCTGACCTCGATGAGAAAACCATCGCCCATGAGGTTCCACAATGGATCCGGCGCAACGACGATGTGCCCGCATTCGTTCACCTAGAAAAAGGTTGCTACCGCGGACAGGAGACAGTAGCGCGCGTAGAGAACCTCGGCCGCTCTCCCCGTTTGCTGGTGATGCTTTACCTCGACGGGTCCGCTCCAGAGCGCCCCGATAGCGGCGCCGACATTACGCTCGGGGGACGGCGCGTTGGCCGGCTCGGCACCGTGGTGGAGGACTGCGATTATGGCCCCATCGCACTTGGTCTGATTAAGCGCAGCGCTCTCAACAACGGGGATCTGAACATTGGCTCTGTGGCAGCTTCGGTTGAACCAGAGTCCATCCCCACCGATGAGGGCCCCAAGGCCGGGCGCGCCGCTGTGGACCGCCTGCGCGGAAAGTAGTGGCGAATTACACATTCGCCTCTTCTCCGCGGGCTAGAGCCCTTTTCGACGCGACGCTGGGGGGTAGTTCGGAATTTTTTCGTCACACAGGCTATGGTGTCTTACAGGAACATACACATATCTGACTAAGACGATGGGGCGGCCAAGAATCCCTGGACCGCCCTACACACCTCAAGGGGGTCATGCACATGGGACGCGGACGCGCAAAGGCAAAGCAGACCAAAGTTGCACGCCAGCTGAAGTACAATTCGCCCGAGATGGATCTGGATTCGCTCCAGCGTGAACTCGCCTCACAGAACTCCAAGCGCTCCCGCGATGAGGACGAGGACCCGTACTCGGAGTACGCGGATTACGAGGACTATGCGGATCGCTGGAACTCGGACGAGTGGGATGAGGATGATTCCGACGCGCGCTAAGCGCGTGGATCACTTCCCCACCGTGCACAGCACGTAAGCGAAGGGCCGGCAAGGCTTCCCCTCAATAAGAGGAGGAAACTGCCGGCCCTGTTCCTTTCCCAAGTTCCTTTCCTAGGACCTAGAACCCTGGGTGCTCGCCCGTCATCAGAACGCGCGGCTCGCCTTCTTCGGCAACGCGGACGGTGCCCAGCTCCCATGCTTCAACGTGGCGGGCAGTCATCATGGCCAGTGCGCGCTCGCGATCCTCCGGCGCAACGACGGCGATCATGCCGACGCCCATGTTGAAGGTCTTCTCCATCTCTTCGAGCGCCACCTTGCCCACCGAGGAAATGGTCTTGAAGATCTGGCCCGGAGTCCACGTCGAGCGGCTCACCTCAGCGGTCAGGCCCTCCGGGATGACGCGCTCGAGGTTCCCAGCGAGGCCACCGCCGGTGACGTGGCAGAAGGTGGACACCGCGCACTCAGAGACTAGGGCCAGGCAGTCCTTGGCGTAGATACGGGTAGGCTCCAGTAGTTCCTCACCGAGAGTACGGCCCAGGTCTTCCATATAGCCGTCAAGCGGCAAACCGGCCTGCTCCAGGAGGACGTAGCGCGCCAAGGAGTAGCCGTTGGAGTGCAAACCAGAGGACTTCATAGCGATCAGGACGTCGCCGTCACGTACCTTGTCTGGGCCGAGGAGCTCATCGGCCTCCACCACGCCAACGGCGGTGGCGGAGACGTCGTATTCATCCTTGCCCATGACGCCTGGGTGCTCCGCGGTCTCACCGCCGAGGAGGGCAGCACCAGCCTGGACGCAGCCCTCAGCAATGCCCTTCACAATCTCCGCTACCTTTTCCGGAACAACCTCGCCCACCGCGATGTAGTCCTGCAGGAAAAGCGGCTCGGCTCCGCACACGACGAGATCATCCACGCACATGGCGACGAGGTCGATGCCGATGGTGTCGTGCTTATCCATGGCCTGGGCCACGGCCAGCTTGGTACCCACGCCATCAGAGCCAGCTGCGAGGACCGGCTCCTTGTAGTCCCCCAGTTTGAACAGGCCGGCGAATCCGCCGAGCCCACCCATCACCTCGGGGCGGGTGGCACGCTTGGCGTGGGGGGTAATTAGCTCTACTGCGCGGTCGCCTTCCTCAATGTTGACGCCGGCGGCAGCATACGTGTTCTCGCTCATGAATGACTTAGTCCTTATTCCTTAGTTTGTCGTCGAGCCCTGCAGGGTGCGCACGGCCTCAGCATTCGGGTTTCCGGCGGGCAGTCCGAGTGGGTACTTCCCATCGAAGCATGCGCAGCACAGTTCGTTGCGTGGCTGTTGGGTAGCCGCCACCATCTCATCGGTGGAGACGAAGCCCAGCGAATCCGCACCGATCGCGGTGCAGATGGTCTGTGCTACTTCTTCCGGATCATCGGAGGGGTTGGCATTGGCAATAAGCTCGCCTGGCGAGGCAAAGTCGATGCCGTAGAAGCATGGCCACTTTACCGGCGGGGAGGCAATGCGCACGTGGACTTCGGCAGCGCCGGCTTCCCGTAGCATCCGGATTAGTGCGCGCTGCGTGTTACCACGCACGATCGAATCATCCACCACCACGATGGACTTGCCTTCGATGACCTCCCGCAGCGGATTGAGCTTGAGGCGAATGCCCATCTGTCGCTGGGACTGTGTGGGCTGGATGAAGGTGCGCCCCACATAGGAGTTCTTCACCAAGCCATGCGCAAAGGTCAGCCCGGATTCGCGGGCATATCCCACGGCGGCCGGGTTGCCGGACTCAGGAACGGGGATCACCATGTCCGCATCGGGTGCTGGGTACTGGCGCGCTAGGCGACGCCCAATTTCCACGCGCGTAGCGTTGACCGAACGGCCCTTGATATTGGTATCCGGCCGCGCCAGGTAGACATATTCGAAGACGCAGCCGTGGCGCTTAGTTTCTGCAAAGCGCTCGGAGCGAATGCCCGTCTCATCGATAGCAACGAGTTCGCCCGGTTCGATCTCCCGAATAAATTGCGCGCCGACGATATCGAGCGCACAGGTCTCACTGGCTACCACCCAGCCCGTGTTGAGCCGACCGAGGGCAAGCGGGCGCACGCCATGCGGGTCGCGGGCGGCGTAGAGGGTGTGCCCGTCCGTAAAGGTCAGGCAGTACGCTCCTTTCACGGTGGGCAAGAGCTGCAAAGCGGAATCGAACACGCTACTGTCTTCGCTCACGCCATCAGCCAACAAGATGGACAGGCACATGGAGTCCGAAACGGACTCTTCCTGCGGTTTGATGAGCCCGCGTTCCACAGCCTTGGTGCGCAGCTCCTGGTAGTTCACCAAGTTTCCGTTGTGACCAAGCGCGATGTCGACGCCGCTGGGCGACGTCCCAAACATCGGCTGTACATTCGACCATTCCTTGCCACCCGCAGTGGAATAACGCGTGTGGCCGACGGCCACGTTTCCGTGCAGTGAGGTGAGGATGGATTCATCGAAGACATTGGAGACTAGGCCCATGTCTTTGAAGACAACAATGCGGTCATCATCCCCGACCGCGATGCCGGCGGCCTCTTGACCGCGGTGCTGGAGGGCGAAAAGTCCGAAGTAGGTTAACTTGGAAACCTCTTCTCCTGGTGCCCAAACACCAAAGACTCCGCATTCTTCGCGGGGCTCCGGATCCAGGCTGGGATCCGTAGACAGGGGCTTAGTCATGCTCTGGACGTGTTCAGCTACCACGGCGCTAATCCTAGCCGTTCCGGCCAGTGAAAACTAACGGAATCACGGGCAGGCAGCCAGCGATCTCGTGAGAACGGGAGCCGGAGGCGTCCACGCGGCCGTCGTGAAGCGCCTGCTCCCAGTCCAGGACGCCCGTGGCCAGCTGCAACCACGTCTGGGGATCCGTCTCCACCACATTCGGAGGAGTACCCCGGGTGTGCCGAGGCCCGGCGATACACTGCACTGCCACGAATGGGGGGACCCGCAATTCCACGGAGTGACCCGGCGCGTCCGCCTCCAACAGGCGAGCTGTGGTCCGAGTGGCTTTCGCAAGGGCCGGGCGACCTGGTTTTTCCACCCCTTCAGGGTCACGGATCCACTCCTCCACCGCTTCGACAGCAGCGCGGGTGGTGGCGGCATCAACAGCCTTTTTCATACGGTCAGCACGCTCCCTGATACTTTGTTATCCATGTCACCAACCATGCCACCAAGCTCCTCGGAAGAAAAGAAGCCTGTCCCAACCGGCAAGTCTCCCTCCATCACGCTGCGGTTTATGGCCGCCCCGACAGATCTCACTATCGCCGGCGCCCAAGGCATCGGCGGCGGCCGCGTTCTAGAGTGGATCGATAAGGCCGCCTATGCGTGCGCGGTCCAGTGGTCGGGCACCTACTGCGTGACAGCCTACGTGGGCCATATTCACTTCACTCGCCCAATCCCTTCGGGCCACTTGGTGGAGGTGCGCTCACGAATCGCGATGACTGGGCGATCCTCCATGCACATCGTCAACGAGGTGCTCTCCGCTGACCCTCGCGATGGCATTTTTACCCGCGCCTGCGACTGCCTCGTCATCTTCGTGGCCAAAGATACCGAGACCGGAAAGTCGGTGGCTGTTCCGCCGCTGATTCCGGACACCACTGAGCACCAGCGTGTGTGGGAGGCTGCAGAATCCCGCATCGAGCTGCGCCAGGCCATCGAAGCGGAAATGGAAAAGCAGACTTATGATGGCCCTTCCGATGCACCCCGAATGGTAAACCGCTTCTTGGCTAAGCCCACCGATGTCAATTGGGGCGGCAACGTTCACGGCGGAACGGCCATGGAATGGATTGATGAGGCCGGCGCTGCCTGCACTATGGAATGGTCGGGTGAGCACACCGTCGCGGTCTATGCCGGTGGTATTCGCTTCTACCGGCCCATTCACATTGGAGACCTCATCGAAGTGGATGCCCGCATGATGCGCACGGATACCCGCTCGATGCAGATGTCGGTCCACGTGCGCTCGGGCAACCCGCGCGGTGGCCGCGAGCAATTGGAAACCGCCATCCACGCCACCGTCTCCTACATGGCGATGGACGCCGACTGGCAGCCGCTAGCTGCCCGCCAGTTCACTCCACGCACCGAAGAGGATAAGCGCCTCTGGGAGCACGCCGGCATTCTTCGTGGCCTGCGTGGCAAGTACTCCCCGAAGCCGCTGGTGGTGGCACCACAGCACCAGCACGTAGATTAGCCCGAGGCTCCCCCACCACCCCACAGCTGCTTGGCGCTAGTGCCGAGGGGCTAGTCCACTGGCTCAACCCGGCACGCCACGTGGAGGGAGCTTGGGTCCTTGGCCTTACGCAACGCAACGGTGCGGGCTCCGATTTCACTGTTTGTGGCGACGCTCGGAGCCACAAACACTCCCGTGCTCGCTGGAAGAATGACGGGCTTGTAGAAATCCGCGCTGATGCGAACAGCACCCGGAAGGGTGCCGTCGAGCACCGACAGCATACGGGCGTGCGTGTACATGCCATGCGCGATGGGCGCGGGGAAGCCGAAGAGCTTGGCGCCCACAGCGGAAACGTGAATGGGGTTCTTATCGCCAGATGCCGCCGCATAGACGCGAGTGCTCTCGGCACTAAAGCGCAGCGTTGCCGTGGGGGTTCCCACCTCATCGCCGGGGAAGTCGAGGAAACGCTCGGCCTCCGGGCGCGTTTTCACTTGCCGCGGGGTGTCCTTGGTGAATTTCGCGCCTTGGCCTAGAAAGACCGATGTCTGGCGCCAGATCTCCTCCCCCTCCACGCTGTAGGTGGTCACCAAATCGATGACCAACCCCTTGCGGTGTGGTCGCAAGTTTTCCGCATGCACGGTGATGTCGCAGCTCTCGTCGACGCGCAGCGGGCGTTTCCGCTCGATGCGGTTGGACAGGTGCACCACGCCCACAGCGGGGAAAGGAAAGTCCTGGGCGGCCATCACCTTGATGGCGAGGGGGAAGGCCAGCGCGTAGAGATAAGTAGCGGGCAGCTCATTGCCCAGACGCAGGCCCGTGGCTTGGCAGTAGCGCGCGAGGTGCTCGGTGTCTACGCGCACTCCCGCGACCCGGTAAGCAGTCTGTGGGTCGTCGACCTTGCGCTTGCCTGCCCCCAGCCCGGGGATGGGCACCGCACCTACCATCAGGCTGCGGTAGAGCGCAGGAAGATCTGGAATCTCGTTGAGTGTGGTGACGTTCATTTAGGCTCCCATGAGGTTCTGGCCGCAGACGCGGACGGTGTTGCCGCTTACCGCCGCGGAGGCCGGCGAGGCGAAGAAAGCGACGGTCTCGGCGACGTCAACAGGCAAGCCGCCCTGCTGCAGTGAGTTCAGGCGGCGGCCAATCTCCCGCGGGCCGGTCGGCATCGCGGCGGTCATGGCGGTCTCAATGAAGCCCGGCGCCACGGCATTGATGGTGGAACCATTCTCGGCGAGGACGGGACGCAGGGCGTCGACCAGCCCGATAATGCCGGCCTTGGTGGTGGCGTAGTTCGTTTGGCCGCGGTTACCGGAGATGCCGGCCATGGAGGACACACCGACCACGGCCGCACCCGGTGCGAGGGAGCCAGACTCCAGAAGGTTTTCGGTGATACGCACCGGCGCCAGAAGGTTAACGGCCAGGACAGCATCCCACTGGCCTTCATTCATATTGGCCATAAGCTTGTCACGGGTAATGCCGGCGTTGTGAACGATGACGTCAATAGCTCGGCCATGGCGCTCCTGGGCGTGCTGGGCAATCTTGTCCGCGGCCTGAGGGTCAGTGACGTCGAGAGGCAGCGCGGTGCCTTTGACCTTGTTCGCGGTCTTTGCCAGGTGCTCGCTGGCCTGTGGGACGTCGATACAGATAACGCTGGCACCGTCGCGCGCCAGCACTTCCGCGATGGTGGCGCCGATACCGCGGGCGGCACCGGTCACCACTGCAAGCCGCCCATCGAGTGGCTGCTCCCAGTTCTGTGTCCCACTGCTATGCCCGGAAGGAACCTGTCCCTGGGCGCTGACGCGCACAACCTGCCCATCCACGAAAGCCGACTTTCCGGAAAGAAAGAAGCGGACCGTGGACTCCACCTCTGAGGTGGCCGCGGGGTCTACCCACACCAGGTTCACAGTGCCGCCCTTGCGCATCTCCTTAGCCAAAGAACGGGTAAAGCCTTCGAGGGCGCGTGCGCTAATGCGGGCGTCGATGGTATCTGCCGCCTCCGGGGTGGTACCGACAACTACCAAGCGCGCGCATGGCAGGAGGTTGCGCATCTGGGGGTTGAAGAAGTCATAAAGCTCACGCAGCTGTTCAGGGGTGTCTAGGCCGGTGGCGTCAAAAACGAGGGCAGCGCGCTTCGCCTCTGCCGAAGAGTTGATGACCTGGTAGTCCACGGCTAGCTGGGAGCGCAAGAAGTCTGCGATGCGCCCCTGACCGCCGATGACAATGGGACCATCGAGCGCCGGTTCCCCTACCTTGTGGCGGCGCAGGGGGTACCCCTGCGGTACTCCTGCTTTGGCGGCGAGCGGTGAGTTGATGAGCTTCTCAGCAAATGTGACGTGCGGCATAGGCTGGCCTGTTCCTCTCTCGGTTCTTCACAACCTTGCAAGCCTTGATCGAGCGGTTGCAAGGTTAGTTAATTAAGTGATAGAACTAACAATATCACTTTAGTTGTGACGCGAAATAAACAGTCGGGTTGCTACCCCCTCCCACTGGGACGATTCGCACAAGACCACTCGCGAAGGAGTTTTCAATGACCAACCCCCCGCACCGCGTAGCCATCCTGGGTGGCAACCGCATTCCCTTTGCTCGCTCCAATAAGCAGTACGCTCATGCGTCCAACCAGGACATGCTTACCAGTGCGCTGGATGGCCTCGTGGCACGCTACGGGTTGCACGATGAACGCCTAGGCCTCGTGGCAGCCGGCGCAGTTCTCAAGCACTCCCGCGATTTCAACCTCACCCGCGAATCCGTACTCGGCTCCGCCCTCGATTCCACGACGCCAGCTATCGATATGCAGCAGGCCTGCTGCACTTCCCTTGCGGCAGCCATCCACGTCGGCGATGCCATCGCCCAAGGACGCATCTCCGCCGGCATCGCAGGAGGAACGGACACCACCTCAGACGCCCCGCTGGCTGTCAATGACACGCTGCGACGCACACTGCTCAACCTCACCCGTGCCAAGACCGCCGCACAGCGCGCACAGCTCGTCGGCTCCATCCGCCCATCGCAGCTGGCTCCGGAGCAGCCGCAGAATGGCGAACCCCGCACTGGGCTCTCCATGGGTGACCACGCCGCCATCACCGCCCGCGAGATGAACGTCAGCCGCGAAGCCCAGGACGAGCTGGCACTCGCCTCCCACCAGAACCTCCACAAGGCCTGGGAGGAGGGCTTCTTCAATGACCTCACCACCGGCTTCCTCGGCGTCAATCGCGATACCAACCTGCGCCCGGACTCCTCCCTGGAGTCCCTAGCCAAGCTGAAGCCAGTCTTTGGTAAACGCGATGCCGAGCAGCACGGCACGCAGGCCACCATGACCGCAGGCAACTCCACGCCGCTGACCGACGGCGCCTCCGTGGCCCTCCTCAGCTCTGAAGAGTGGGCTGCCGAACACAACATCGAACCCCGCGCCTTCCTGGTGGACTCCGAGACCGCGGCCGTCGACTTTGTCCACGGCCCCGACGGCCTACTCATGGCCCCCACCTACGCGGTCCCGCGCCTGCTCGAGCGCAACAACCTAAGCCTGCAGGATTTCGATTTCTACGAGATCCACGAGGCCTTCGCCTCCCAGGTACTCGCCACCCTGTCTGCATGGGAGGACGAGACCTACTGTCGCGAGCGCCTCGGCCTGCAGTCTGCACTCGGCCCCATCGACCGCGCCAAGCTCAATGTCAAGGGCTCTTCTCTAGCAGCCGGTCACCCCTTCGCCGCTACCGGCACCCGCATCCTCGCCACCACGGCCAAGATTCTTGAGAAAAACGGCGGCGGACGCGCCCTCATTTCCATCTGCGCCGCCGGCGGCCAGGGTGTCGCAGCCATCGTCGAGCGTTAAGCACCGCCCTCTCAGAAAGGACCCCCATCATGGCACTCACCAAGTCTTCTTCAGACAAGAAACCCGTCTCCCCAGAGCTCAACAACCAAGCCACCACCGATGCACCCAAGGCGGAGGCCCGCAGCCCGCACCGCCTGCCCACCACCCCCAAGCCTTCCGTTGCCACCGAACTTGCCGCGCTTCTCGACGGCCCCCATGCCGCCTTCCGCCAGGAACTGCGCACCTTCCTCAATGACCCGGAGCTCTTCCCAAAGCCCCACCTGTCCATGGCGGAGCAGCGCCAGCACACCTTTGAGAACCTCTCCAAGGTTCGCGATTTCGGCGGATTCAGCCACGGCCTGCGCAGCGCACACGGCGGCGCCGGCAAACCGAATCTCTCCACCTTCACCCTCGAGGGCCTAGCTTGGGTTGATGGCTCGCTGGCCATCAAGTCCGGTGTGCAGTGGGGCCTGTGGGGTGGCGCGCTAGATCAGCTGGGCACCGAGCGCCACCTCGACTGGATCAACAAGGCCGCCAGCCTGGAGCTTCCGGGCTGTTTCGCCATGACCGAGCGCGGCCACGGCTCCGACGTACAATCCCTAGAGACCACCGCAACCTTCGACCCGGAGACCGATGAGTTCATCATCAACACCCCCTCCGATTCCGCGGTGAAGAACTACATCGGCAACGCCGCCAAGGATGGCCGTGCGGCCGTCGTCTTCACCCAGCTCATTACCCCGGACAGCGATGGCCGCTCCCATGGCGTCCACGCCATCATCGTCCCTATCCGCGATGAAGAAGGCAACGAGCTACCAGGCGTCACCCTGGGCGATCATGGCCACAAGGGTGGTTTGGTGGGTGTGGACAATGGCACCCTGCGCTTCGACAACGTCCGCGTGCCACGCGAGAACCTGCTCAACCGCTTCGCCGATGTCGATGAGAAGGGTAAGTACTCCTCCCCGATCGAGTCCAAGAATGCCCGCTTCTTCACCATGCTGGGCACGCTTATCCGCGGCCGCATCGGTGTATCCGGCGCAGCGGGCGCGGCCACCGAGGCCTCCCTGGACATCGCCATCCGCTACGCCAACCGCCGCCGCCAGTTCGAAGGAGCCACCGGCGCGGAAAAGCGCCTCATCGAGCACCGTCAGCACCGTCGCCGCCTGCTCATTCCGCTGGCCCGTACTTACGCGCTGCACCTGCTCTACAACCAGATTCTGGAACGCTACCAGGAGCAAAACGATCAGCATGAGGCCGGCACCTGGTCTGTGACGGAACCGACCGAAGAGCAGAAGTTCGCCTCCCGCGAGATGGAATCCCTGGCTGCGGCCATCAAATCCGCGCAGACCCAGCACGCCACCCGCACCATCCAGGAATGCCGCGAAGCTTGTGGCGGTGCTGGCTACATGTCGGAGAACCGCCTGACTACCTACCGTGCCGACTCCGATGTCTTCGCCACCTTCGAGGGCGATAACACCGTGCTCATCCAGATGGTGGGCAAGAACCTGCTCACCGCCTATGGCCGGGCGATGAATGACATGAGCCCGTGGGACACCGTAAAATACGCGGCCTCCACCGCCACCGACGTGGTTCGCCGCCGCTACGGGTTCACCACCCGCCTGCAAAGCCTGGTGGACCGCGTGAATCCTTCTGAGGCTTCGCTTTTCGACGCCACCTACCAGGCCAAGCTGATCGACGACCGTGCCCAGTCCATCCTCTTCTCCCTCGTGCGCCGCATCCAGCCAGCCCGCAAGGCCGATAAGGTGCAGGCTGCTGCCATCGTGGACCAGTGCCAGGATCACCTCATCGCCGCCGGCTGGGCCCGTGTGGATACCTTGTTGGTCCAAGCCATGATTGAGGCAGAGGAGCGTCTGGAGGAAGGTTCGCTGGCACGCCAGGTCTTCGAGCAGCTGCGCCACCTCTTTGTCTTCGACACCTTGGTTCAGCACGCGGGCTGGTACCAGGAGCACAACCTGATTCCGGCCGGCCGCATGAAGGCCGCCCGCGCTGCTATCAACGACCTCGTCGATTCGCTCGCACCATGGTCCGTCGTACTCGTGGATGCCTTCGGCGTTCCGCCTGAGGTACACAACATCCCGATGCTCACCGAGGCCGGAGTGGATCCGCTCCACGTCTAGTCACACCACGCATCTCGAGGGCACTTCCGCTACCTGGCGGGGTGCCCTCCCTGCTTTCGCCCAGTTTTCGGCCACTGTCAGTATCCCGCATCTACCATCCACAGGCATGACCACATCACACTCCATGTTCTCCAGTTCCTTCCCGCCTTCCGAAGACATCTTGGTCTCCGGAACCCTTCGCAACAACATCTCGCTGCATCTGTGCCACGGCCACTCACGCCGGGACATTCACAACGACTTCTTCGAACTCCTCGATTCCCCAGCCGAGTGGGAGATGGTGCGCAAGGACCCGTTCCCAGAAGATTTCGACGCCATCATCGACGAAGTTGCCGCCGATTACGCTCAAAAAGTTACAGAAAAGTCTGCTGATGCACAGCGCCTCGACGCCCTTCGGGATGAACTGCGACAGCACAACCTAGCTTTCAGCTTCGACGAGGGCTGGGACGCCTCCGACGGCGCTGAGTGCGGAGCCGAACAAGCGCAAGAAGACGATGCCGCAGGATATGTTTACTGCCACATGCAGGACGTCGACAGGCTGATTCACACCGGCGACCTCTTCTTCGGTTTCGGCACCATGAAAACCGATGACGAGCTCAGCACGCCAGCAAGCGTTGGCGAGCAACTCGTCGAAGCGCTGCGCGCTGTTGGTTTCAACCCCACCTGGGACGGCAACCCTAACGCACGTGTGCTCTGCCAAGGCCTAGTTGTCGAATTTCCCCTCGCGGAGGACCTCACCAACGCCTAATAGACGCTTTCAATAGATCCTTTAAAGCTAGCCCGCAACAACCATCCAGATGGCTACCATGTGCACCACCGCCGCGGCAATCGTCGCGGTGTGGAAGTGCTCGTGGTAGCCATACCAACGTGCGTTGCGACCCGGCCACTTGAAGCCGTACATCAGCGCCCCCACTGAATAGACCACGCCACCCGCAAAAAGCAGCCACACCACGGCCGGCCCTGCGGAGTGCCACAGATTCGGCAACAGAGGCAGGATGAGCCAACCCAGCACGAGATAGACCACCACGTCCAGCCACCGCGGATGATTAATCCACACCAAGTTCAAGACAACCCCCATGGTGGCGCCCACCCACGCAGCAGTCAGCATCCATAGCGCCTGCGTGGGCTCCAGCACGATGGCACACAGCGGCGTGTAGGTCGCCGCGATGAACACCGAAATCGTCGCGTGATCAGCACGCCGCCACCACTGCACAGCACGCATCGATACCCATGGCCAGCGGTGGTACAGCGCCGAGACTGTAAAGAGGCCAACCACGCCGACGCCATAAACCGTTACTGCTAACCCCTGCCACCACGGCAGCGTCATCCACGCAAAGGTAATCAACACTGTCGATGCGATCAGGGACGCAAGCGCAGCAAAGAGGTGACCCCAGCCACGCGTGAGTGGGCGTGGGCCGCGGTCCGCCATCCAGTAGGTGCGCTGAATGCGCTGCTCCATGGTGCTGCGATCACGCATAGGGCTTTCTGCAGCTGGCGATTCCTGCGGGGAAGATATGTGAGCACTAGGTGCGTTCATAGTGGGGGCCTTGCCTTGCCTGAGATGCGGGTCGTGCGCATAACGCATTCACTCCCAAAACTTACGTATCCGTAACTATACGGCCGAGCATTGCGGCAGACAAGGGTGGAGCGAAAGTTTCCTCCAGTTTTTCTTCCAATATTTGCAGCACGAGGGCACTAGCCACGTAAACTACCCACATTATGCTTTCCTTTGTCTCACGCTCTCGCCGCACCGCGGCGCTGTTCGCAGCTACCATGGTGGCGCTGGGAGCGGCGTCGGCAGGCATCGACTCCGCCTCCGCCCAGTCCAGCACCATCGGCGAGGTTTCCTCGCGCGTGACCAACCCGCAGCCCTGGCTCGGTGACAAGGCCTTCATTACCTCTAAGCGCCACATGGGCGGCAACCACTGGGTGGTGGACGTCTGGTCCCCGGCCAATCATGCGGTGATTTCTAATAACGTCCTGCTCCCTGAGGGCGATAAGCCGCGCCCCTCCTTCTACCTGCTGCCCGGCGTAGAGGGCGGCCAAGCGGGCATGAACTGGATGACCCACTCCGATATCCGTCATTGGGCCGTGGGCAAGAACGTCAACGTCGTAATGCCGCTCGGCGGTGCCTACTCTCTCTACACCGATTGGAATGCCGAGGATCCCATCCTGGGGGTCAACAAGTGGAACACCTACATGACCGCTGAGTTGCCCCCGCTGATCGACGCCGAATTCCACGGCACCGGCCGCGATGCCATCGGCGGCATTTCTTCTACTGGCGGCGCCGCACTCGACATCGCCGGCCACGCCCCACAGCGCTACAAAGCCGCAGCCTCCTACTCCGGTTGTCCGGTGCGCTCCGGTGCGATTGGTTTCCCTACCTCCACCGCGATGATTGCCTACGGCGGCGGCTCCTCCTTCAATGCCTGGGGCCTGCCAGGCTCCCCGCAGTGGTTCGAGCACGACCCCAACGCCAACCCCGGACGCCTGCGCGACGTCGAGGTCTTCGTGGGCTCGGCCTCCGGCGCCCCGGGCCCCATCGATGGCACCAACAGCCCCGCCCAGTGGCTGGGCCCCCGCGCGGTAGAGATGGTGGCCAACCAGTGCTCGGAGGAATTCACCCGCAACGCCCGCAACGCCGGGGTGCGCGTGAACCGCTACTTCAGCCCCCAGGGTTCGCACACCTTCAACCTCTTCTCCCACCAGATGAAGCTGAGTTGGGACCAGACCATCGCCCGCACTATCGGCGCCTAAGTTTTGACTGGTTGTCGCTTCACTGCAGACGCAAGCCCCCTTCATCACCACGACCACGAAATATACCCACTGCAGGATTTGATTCCACTAACCCTCAGCTAAACAACTAGATCTTCAAGGTTCACGTTTGCCCGAAAAAAGGGATTGACGCATGTCAAGATTCTGCGGTAAAATTTTGGTTAATAGTTCAGCCCGCCCGGTTCCCTTCGGAAACACGGAGTGGGCTGGATCTCTATTTGCGCAGTCTCGCCAACACTGTCATCGTGGCAACACATCCCACCTCTAGATTGGCTTTTCATGTCTTCTACGCTCAAGCCAGCAGCGACCATTGGCGAACACATTCTTCGCCTGCAAAGCCGCGGCATGAAGATCGACAGAGCTTTAGCTGAACAATGGTTTTCACACGTCAGCTACTACCGGCTTTCCGCCTATTGGTATCCGGCTAGACAGTTCACTGAAGACGGAACTAGCCGAATTAGCAGCTTCGTCGATGGTACTGACTTTGCCGACGTCGTCTCCTTATATGAAGCCGATCGGAAACTCCGTACCCTGATTCATGATGGTATGGAGCGAATCGAGGTTGCGATGCGCACCAAGCTCGTCGAGCTACTGTGTACTCGACACCCCAATGATCCTACTTTCTATCTCCGTTCAGACGACTTTCGGCCAAACTTTGACCACGTGTCGTGGCTGAGTACAGCGTACGGTCGGCTTGCGAGAGCGAAGAAGAGCGACGCCGTGAAGCACTACATTGATGAATACGGTGGACAGTATCCCATGTGGGTTGTGGCTGAAGTGCTCGATTTTTCGGACATTTCAAAGCTCTATGCAGGCTTAGGATCCAACGATCAACGGTCAATTTCGGAAGCGCTGAATATAAAGATCAACTTCTCTAGTTTGATTAGGAATCAGAAGCAAAGACTTACGAAGAAACATCCGCTGGCGAGTTGGCTCGAGCAGCTAACTGTCATTCGGAATACATGTGCCCACCATGGAAGGCTGTGGAATCGTTCATTTGCTCCGGCTCCAACTGAGGTTATCCGGAACAATGGAAACCTACACATCCTTCCAGAGAATCAAAGTGAGAAGTTATTCGGCGCTTTGATAAGCATGGCGCATTTACTGCGGACTGTGTCTCCTGGAACCACGTGGCCTGAAAAAGTAGTGGCCTTGTTAAATGGACACTTCCTCACCAATCCTCTTGTCGAAAAAGCCAGTATCGGTATTCATGGCAACTGGGATGAAGAAACAATTTAAATGACTCGGAAAAGGAAAAGCCCGGCCGAAGCCGGGCTGATGCAGCGTCAACGCTGCTGAGCGGAACTGCGCGTTTTACTCCACGACGGAGTTCGCGCCGACGGCGTGACCGAAGAGGTCCGGCAGGGTCGCCGCCCAAGCTTCGCGCAACTCGGAAACAGCAACGGACTCGCCGCCCAGCTCCAGCTCACCGTTGTCGGTGGTCTGGCCGACGACGACGGCCGGAACGCCGCACTCCTCGGCGCGCTGCAGCAGCATGTCGACGCGGTCAGCGGTCGTTGCTACCAGCACTCGGGAGGCGGACTCAGAGAAGGCTGCCACGAAGGCGTCCTCGTGGACCTTAGACAGATCCAGGCTCAGGCCCACGCCGCTGCGCTTGGCCATCTCGAATGCGGTGACGGCGAGGCCACCTTCGGAGATGTCGTGTGCAGCGGTCAGGCCTTCGTTGCCCACGAAGAAGTCCGCGAGACGCTGCTCGTTGGCCAGGTCCACCTGTGGCGGCAGGCCATTGAGTCCCTTCTCTGACTCGTGACCTTGTTCACGAGCGCTTACCTGCTGCCAGATGGAACCACCGAACTCATCCTTGGTCTCACCCAGCAGAACAAGGACCTCCGGCTCCTCTACGCGTCCAAGCTCGTTGCCGATGGACGTGTGGACGTCGTCGATGACACCCAGGACGCCTACGACGGGCGTCGGCAAGATCGGCTCCTCGCCGGTTTGGTTGTAGAAGGAGACGTTGCCACCGGACACGGGGATGCCGAGCTCCACGGCGCCGTCGGCAAGCCCGTGCACGGACTCGCGGAACTGCCACATTACGTCCGGGTTCTCCGGGGAGCCGTAGTTGAGGCAGTTGGTGATGGCGACCGGGCGGGCACCGGTCACAGCGACGTTGCGGTAGGCCTCCGCCAACGCCAGGCGTGTGCCCATGTTCGGATCCAGCTTGGTGTAGCGCCCAGAAGCATCAGCCGATACCGCGATACCGCGGCCGGTCTCCTCGTCGATGCGCAGCACACCAGCGTTCGCGTGATGGGACTGCACGGTGTTGCCGCGCACGTAGCGGTCATACTGCTCGGTGATGAAATCACGGGAGCACAGCGCCGGGGAGGCCACGAGCTTCTTCAGCGCCACGGTGAGGTCCTGCTTCTCGACGCCCTTGAACTCCTGCAGCGCATCCTGCCACTCCGGGCGGGCGTAGGGGCGGTCGTAGACCGGGGCCTCGTCCGCGATGGTGCCGGCCGGGGCATCCACAACGACCTCGCCTTGGTGGCGAATGATGAGGTGCTTACCGGTGGTGACCTCACCAATCTCAGCGCAGGTGACATCCCACCGCGCGCAGATCTCCTTGAACTTCTCCACGTTCTCCGGGGTCACCACAGCACACATGCGCTCCTGGGACTCGGAGGCGAGGATCTCTGCGGCGGTCATGTCCTTGGCACGCAGCGGGACGTTGTCCAGGTTGATCTCCATGCCGCCATCACCGGCGGCGGCCAGCTCGGAGGTGGCGCACGCCAGGCCCGCGCCGCCCAAGTCCTGGATGCCCACGACGATGCCGGACTTGTACAGCTCCAGGCAGCACTCGATGAGGACCTTCTCCGCGAACGGGTCGCCCACCTGAACGGCCGGCAGCTTGCGCTCCGCGCCGTCCTCGAAGGTGTCAGAAGCCAACACGGACACGCCACCGATGCCATCGAGGCCGGTGCGCGAGCCGAAGAGCATGACCTTGTTTCCAGTACCGGAGGCGAAGGCCAATTTCAGGTCCTCCACCTTCAGCGTTCCCACGCACAGCGCGTTAACCAGCGGGTTGCCAGCATAAGACTCATCAAAAACGGTTTCGCCGCCAATGTTGGGCAGGCCCAAGCAGTTGCCGTAGTGCGAAATACCGCCAACCACGCCAGGCAAAACGCGCTTGGTGTCGGGGGCATCCGCCGGGCCGAAGCGCAGCTGGTCCATCACGGCAATCGGGCGAGCGCCCATGGCCATGATGTCGCGGACAATGCCGCCCACGCCGGTGGCAGCACCTTGGTGCGGCTCCACGTAGGACGGATGATTGTGGGACTCCACACGGAAGGTCACCGCGTTGCCGTCCCCGATATCCACCACGCCGGCGTTTTCACCGATGCCGGCGAGGATCTTGGAGCCCATCTCCTCAGTCATGGTCTCGCCGAAGTAGC
This sequence comes from Corynebacterium sp. HMSC05D03, assembly GCF_001807205.1. Classification (NCBI taxonomy): domain Bacteria; kingdom Bacillati; phylum Actinomycetota; class Actinomycetes; order Mycobacteriales; family Corynebacteriaceae; genus Corynebacterium; species Corynebacterium sp. HMSC05D03. The sequence continues at coordinate 31,290 of NZ_KV788162.1, forward strand.
GCAGGTGCGTCTTGGAGGACTTATAGGAGCAGTGCTCCGACCACATCACCGAGTACATGGTCAGCTCGGCGTCGGTAGGGCGGCGGCCCAGGATCTCGCGGATGTGCGCGTATTCGTCATCCTTCAGGCCCAACTCGCGGTAGGGCTGCTCCAGGTCCGCGTCCTGCGTGGCCTGCTCGACGGTGTCGTTGTGTACGGTCATTGTTTCTCCTTATAACCGTCGGCGCGGGTTAAGCGACGACCTTGAGGGCGGACACAAACAAACCCAGACCGTCGGTGGACGGACCGGTGAGAAGATCGATGGCGTGCTCTGGGTGCGGCATCAGCCCCACCACGTTGCCGGCCTCATTGGTGATGCCGGCGATGCCGTTGATGGAGCCGTTGAAGTTATCGGTATAGCGGAAGACCACGCGGCCTTCGCCCTCCAAGCGTTCCACGGTCTCCGCATCCGCCTGGAAGCGGCCCTCGCCGTGCTTCGCCGGAATCAGGATTCGCTGGCCCTGCTCAAACTCGCTGGTCCAGGAGGTCTGTGCGTTCTCCACCTCGAGGTAGGTATCCACGCAGTGGAAGTGCAGGCCCTGGTTGCGGGTCAAGGCTCCGGGCAGCAGGCCGGCCTCCGTCAAAATCTGGAAGCCGTTGCAGATGCCGAGCACTGGCATGCCATTATTCGCTGCTTCCACCACCGCGCGCATCACCGGGGCCAGCGCCGAAATAGCGCCGGAGCGCAGGTAGTCACCGTAGGAAAAGCCACCGGGAACAACGACGGCGTCCACTCCTCGCAGGTCTTCATCCGCATGCCACAGGGACACGACGTCGGCGCCGGCGGTGCGGGCGGCGCGGGCCGCGTCGACGTCGTCAAGCGTGCCAGGGAAGGTAATAACGCCGATCTTCATTACTGGATGACCTCGTAATCCTCGATCACGGTGTTGGCCAGCAAGGTGGAAGCCACCTTCTCGAGTTCCTCGGCGCTGACCGAATCATCAACTTCAATCTCAAAACGCTTGCCCTGGCGCACGTCGCTGACACCAGCAACCCCCAGGCGGCCCAGCGCGCGAACGACGGCCTGGCCTTGCGGGTCCAAAATCTCGGCCTTGGGCATGACATTGACAACTACACGAGCCATGAAAATTTTGCCTTACTGTGCGTGAGTATAGGTGCCCCGCCAGTCTATCCCGCCGGCAAGAAAGATTCGGAATCTTTGGGGGTGATGAATTCAAACCAAACGGTTGAAGAATTCTTGGGGAATCCCACCTTAACCCCCAGCTCACCCTCTGCGCTCCGGTATCACGTGCCCCGAAACCCAGGTAGAACGAGATGCGCTGCCCTTTTCTCACCTATCCAAGGAACCTCTCATGCATTTCAAACGCATTGGCTCACTTGCCATCGCTGCCCTTGTCTCCACCTGCATTGTTGTCCCCCAGGCCAGCGCTTTTGTGGACGGCTCCAACGCCGTCATCTCCGAAGTCTACGGTGGCGGCGGCAACAAGGGTGCCGCGTTTAACCACGATTTCATCGAGCTTTATAACCCCACCTCGGCTGACCTCGACCTCACTGGCTGGTCCGTGGAGTACCTGTCCGCCTCCGGCAACTCTGGCGGAAAGCACGAGCTGTCCGGTTCCCTCCCGGCCGCGGGCCACTTCCTCATCCAGGAAGGTGGTGGCGGTACCGGTGAGCCGCTTCCTGCTCCTGATGCAGAGGGGAACCTGAATCTGTCCGGCTCCAAGGGCTCGGTGAAGCTTTACGACGCCTCTGGCGCTGAGGTGGACTTGGTGGGGTACGGGGAGGCGTCGCTCAGCGAGGGCTCCCCTACCTCTTCCTTGAGCAACACCACCTCCGCGCAGCGCGATGACGCCGGCACCGACACCGACGACAACGCCGCCGACTTCAGCACCGCCGCCCCGACTCCTACTTCCTCCGGCGGTGGCGCCACCGCGCCGGAGGACCCACAGCCGGCCGAGCCGGGCGCATCCGTCACCATCCCGGAAATCCAGGGCACCGGCGCGGAGTCCCCGCTCAAGGGACAGAACGTCACCACCCAGGGTGTTGTCACCGCCGTGTGGCAGGGTGAGAAGTCCCTCAACGGCTTCACCATCCAGACCCCGGGCACGGGCGACACCGTACCGGCAGAGGCCTCTGAGGCTGTCTTCGTCTACACCGGCGGCACCGGCTTCTACCCAAAGATTGGGGAATCCGTCGAGGTCACCGGCACCGTTGATGAGTACTACGGGCAGACCCAAATCGCCCTTGCCCAAGGCTCCGTCCTCGACACCGCACTCGATCTCGTCACCCCGCTCGCCATCGATGCCCTACCCGAGGGAGATGAGGAGCGAGAGAAGCTCGAGTCCATGCTTCTCAAGCCTGGCGTGCACACCGTGACCGATAACTATGGTCTCAACCGCTACGGCGAGCTCGGTCTAGCACCGGGCACCGAGGCGCTGCGCCAGCCCACCGATATTGTCTCCCCTGGCACCCAGGAGCAAAAGGACATGGAAGCCTCTAACGCGGCGAAGTACGTCATCGTGGATGACGGCTCCACCCGTGACTTCACCCGCGATGGCGCGTCGGCGAAGCTGCCGTACATCATGCAGAACGGCTCGGATGTGAAGACGATTCGCACGACGAACCAGGTGGAGTTCGCGGACTCCGGCGTCATCCTGGGTTACGGCCACGAGCAGTGGCGCTTCCAGCCCACCACGATGATTACGGGTGACTCCGCTACCGCAGATCTGCCAATTACGTGGGACCCGGCCCGTCCGGAGGCCCCGCAGGTGGCTGGCGATTACACCGTGGCGGCGTTTAACGTGCTCAACTTCTTCATCAACCTGGGCGAAGACAACGGCGCGAAATCCTACAATGACCGCTTTGGCAACGGCGTGGGTTCTGACAGCCCCACCTTCCGCGGCGCGTGGTCCGAGTCCGCGTTCAACGACCAGAAGGGCAAGATCCTCACCGCGCTGGAGGGACTCGACGCCGATGTTATCGGCCTGTCGGAGATTGAGAACGCCGCCAACACCGTGGGCGGTTCCTACGACGATGCTGTGAAGTACCTCGTGGGTGAGCTCAACTCCCGCGCGGGTTCTGAGAAGTGGGATTACGTCAAGGCCCCGGCGAACGCCTCAGCCGATACGGATGTCATCCGCACCGCAATCATCTACAAGAAGGACCGCGTTAAGCCGGTGGGTGAGGCCACCTTGCTTGAGGACGCCCGCTTCAAGGGCACCGCCCGCACCCCGCTCGCCGCGGAGTTTCAGCCGGTCTCCGATAAGTGCGCTGTTGAAGGTCCCGATTCCTTCGTGGTGGTGACCAACCATTTCAAGTCCAAGGGCTCTGTGGCGAACGGTGATGCGGATACCGGCGACGGCCAGGGCAACAACCCGAACGTGCGCAACGCCCACGCCCAGGCCGTCCTCGATGGGCTGGCCAAGCAGCCGCAGTGGCAGAAGAAGGCCACCTTCGTCATGGGTGACCTGAACGCCTACTCCAAGGAAGATGCCATCTCCGTCTTCCGCAACGCCGGCTACACCATCCCGGTGGAAGAACTCAATGCGCAGGAGGACTGGCAGGACGTGGCCTCCTACCAGTTCTCCGGCCGCCTCGGTTCCCTGGACCACATCCTGGCCAACGAGCACGTCGACGCGCAGGCCGCGCAGACCTGGAACATCAACTCTGACGAGCCAATCGCCATGGAGTACTCTCGCCGCAACTACACAGGCGGCGACGTTTTCGAAGCCGATAACCCGTACCGCTCCTCTGACCATGACCCGGTCAAAGTGGGCTTCAACCTTGCGACGGTGAAACGCTCTGCGGACGAGCTCGAGGGCTGCGGCTCTGTTGAGAATCCGGATCCAGCTGAAGACTCGGATCAGGCTGATGAGTCTCGCAGCATCAAGTCTGTCACCATCAACGACGAGGGTCGCCTCATCATCACCTACACCGACGACACCACCGAAGACGCCGGCAATGTTGTCGGTGCCGATGGCCAGGATGGCACCGACGGCGCTGACGGCGAGCCAGGCAAAGACGGCCGTGGTATTGAGTCCGTGACCACCAACGACAGGGGCGAGGTCATCGTCACCTACACCGACGGCACAACCGATAATCTCGGCCTCCTTGTCGGACCGAAGGGCGACCAGGGCTCACCGGGTAGCGACGGCAAAGACGGTAAGGACGGAACCGATGGTCAAGACGGCAAGGATGGCCGTGGCATCGAGTCCGTGACCACTGACGCTGCGGGCAACCTCGTTGTGAAGTACACCGATGGCACTTCCGAAACCATCAAGGTAGACAGCAAGCCTGCCAGCCGAACCGGTTCTTCTACTGGCGAGCGCTGCCTGCCGACTGCCCTCGGTCTCGCCATCCCCGCAGCCCTTGCCATCCCGCTGGCCTTCCTTGGGTTTGCCAATACACAGTTCAACATACCGGGCTTCGAGCCGGTCCGGAAGCAGATTGAGTCGATGGCCCGCAACATCCCGCGCGAAGCTCAGTACGCTGCCGGTGGTCTCGGTCTGCTGGCTGCGCTTGGCATCATCGGCGCGGCCTGCGCCTCGACCGAGTCTAAGTAAAGCACTCTGCTGAGCGTATCTGTTCAGTCTCGTTAAGCCCCTCATCTGAGGGGCTTTTCTCCTACCAGCCCTATTACCCCTCTAACCAGGAATTTTCTTCCTCCGGTTGCGGGGTGCATAGACCTGTTTTAGTCTCTGTGCCCATGGGGGATATCGAAACCTACCTCCGCCTACGCAACTCGGGGATTGCACTGGTGGAACATATACCTGGCACACCCGATGAACTCCGCGCGCTCGGCGCGGATGCCTCTGATGCCACCGAGCTTTCACAGCTGCATCAGGTTTACTTCGGTCCCACCCGCTTTACCGGCAAACAACGCAAAGCCCGCCACGCAGCACTCAAACAACGCCACAGCCTCGGCACCCTCACACTGAT
>NZ_KV788163.1:0-1645 GCF_001807205.1 Corynebacterium sp. HMSC05D03
TGTGATGTCTAGCGACTTTTTGGACACGGAGTCCAGGATGTTTTTGGACGGGATGTCTAGTGGCTTTTTGGACGTTTGCGGCGGTGGAATAGCCGGATGGCTATTCCATTGCATAAGCGTAGAAAGGTCGCAGATTTCGATCCCGTTCGTGACGGCAAGACGGTCACACAGTTTTGCAAAGAATTAGGAATCTCGCGGCAGACGTACCACAACATCAAAAGCCGGATAGCGCAGAAGGGTCGCGCAGGTATTGTGCCTGATTCGACTGCCCCGAAGAATCCGATGAAGAAATTTGACGAGGCCGATAAAATCGCAGTCGTCCACGCCAGACAGGAGTTGATGGAGCAAGGCTTGGATTATGGGCCTTGGTCGATCTACTACTTCTTGTTTGACACTTCAGGCCCAGATTCCACCCCATCGCGTTCTACAATCGCCTCGTGGCTGCATGAACTGGGATTTGTTGATGCCAATGCCCGCAAACGCCCCCGCAGCTCCTATAAGCGCTTCGCCCGTGATCTCGTCGGTGAACTCTGGCAAATCGATGGACTGGTCTACCGCCTCTTTGACCATGCCCACACACATGTCACGATTTACCAGATTATCGATGATGCCAGCAGATTCGATGTCGGAACCACAGCATTCGCTCTGCCAGAAAACGGTACTGATGCGCGCGCCGTACTGGCCGCAGCGTTCGCCGCCTACGGCAAACCTCAAGAAATCCTTTCCGACAATGGCGATGCGTTCGCCACCTATCACCGTGGTTTTCTCTCTGCTACTGAAACTTGGCTCGCTAGCCAAGGTGTACTTGCTATTGCTGGTTTCGCCCCGACAACCCAGGGAAAAGACGAACGCTCTCACCGCACGTTGACCCAGTTCCTCGATGCACGCCACCCAGTCAGCCTTGCTGAGGTCAACACATATCTGGCCGAATATCGCCAGGTCTACAACGAACGACGACGGCACCAATCACTGCTGGTCGGCAAAATGCACATCACACCACGCCAGGCCTTCGATACCTTCCCCAAGGCACCATCGCCTACACATCCACTCGATCCTGAGCAGGTCTGGGCCCGCATAGTCGCCTATAACCAAGCGCACAATCCACACGCTGTATCCGAAATGCTAAACGGCCCCGCGGAAGCGGCAACTTCACACGAGGCCAGCACCGATGACATGGCAGCTTTGCAAGGCATACCTCCCACCGATACCCCCACACTAACGGCACCGACGACACAATCAACAAACCATTGGGGTATCCCAGACCAGCTCTGCGTAAGCAAAGACGGCGTTGTACGCGTGTGCAGCTTCGGTCTCTACATTGGTCTGAGGTTTAAAAACCGCAGACTCTACTCCACAGTCACAGCCGAAAACGTTGCGGAGTTCTACACGGCCCATGACGGTGAATTCCTCTTCAGCGTGCCACTGCCGATCACGTTAAGCCACAGACCACCAGGTGGCCAGATCAACATCAACCTCGTTGAAGGAATGAAACACCGCCAACCACCGCGGATGAACCCGAAACTATCCAAACCCCGGCCGAAACGCAGGCCGCAACCATAAACCGCTAGAAGTGTCCAAGACCTCCATGGATTCCGTGTCCAAAAAGACACCGGACTCCATGTCCAAAAACCCTATGGACATAACA
>NZ_KV788164.1:0-5919 GCF_001807205.1 Corynebacterium sp. HMSC05D03
TCTACTCAAACGGAACAAAACCTGGGACACTTCATACCCCTTATCCTTCGACCAACGACAACGCGTGCTAAACCCCGACATTAGGCATATTCTTTATGAATGAGTTATGGCAAAAATACACCTAGCGAAGAAAGCACGCCAAAAGACGCTTCTCCGAAAGAACAAGATGCACTAGATAGGGATCCCTCTATAGAGAAGCATACCGAACAGGAAAAAGAGGTCACCCAAAGCACAAGTTCTGCTTCGCCTGCCCGCTTCGAATGGCTCCGCGACTTTTGGAGAGGGATCCCTAATAAGCAAGGGCTCCGCGACGTTGGAATATCAGTCCTTGCCTCCATAGTGGTGGGATCCTCTTTGGCATGGGCGCAAATTACTGATTCTAGAACCCAGGCAGACACAGCAATTCGTGCTGCTAATACTCAAGCAGTTACAGCAGAGCGACTCGAAAATCTGCGATACGTTCGCGATCGGGCTCAAGTTTCGACGTCAGCTAACCTATCACCCCATTGTCTAACAGCTGACGGGACCATATTTACCCCTGGTACGCCCACTACGAAATCTTCCACAGATAAACCAGACCCTTCTATTCCTGAACTTCCTTTTAAAGACTTTGACCTAAAGGAACAAAATTTGAGTGGTCTTTGGCTTAATTGTGCAAACTTTAGTGGAGCAAACCTCGAAGGGGCAGACTTAAGCAACGCAGTTTTAATAGAGGCGAAGTTTGACGGCGCGAATCTAAGAAACGCGAATCTACAAGGTGCAATCCTTGAACTAGCACAATTAGGGGGTGCCGATTTGCGTGGTGCGGATCTAAGCAACGCGGACCTATCGGGAACTCCTACAGACCTTTCAATTCTTGAAACTGCAACTTTGCACGAGACCATTCTTCCAGAGGATAACTTGGCGTTGACTCCACAACAGAAACAACGCTTACAAGATTTAGGTGCGACTTTCACTAAGGAGGAAGACCCCGAACCATAGTATAAAAGTCCGATAGAGTACACCCATCTGTACGCGCTGACCTGCGGCGTTGTGGGTTGTGCCGAGCGTGCTGCCGGAGTCCCTTTCAGTGTCCCTGGGGTAGGAGCGGCCGCATGAAGGTGCGCTCGTACCGCAGGACGCACTCGGACTCGTCTCGAATCCGGTCAGCGGCGATGAAGTCCGAGTGGGTGCCGAACAAGGTGCGGTACTGCTCGTAGGCAGCCAGGCTGGGGAAGCTGAACAGGGATTCCGCACGGTCACTCACACCTTCCGCGGGTAGGTAGTACCCGTGGTGGGTGCCGCCGTGTTCGTCGACATGCCGCATCCAAGCGCGGGCGAACTGTTCAAAGGCTGCGATCTGGTCGGGGTCGATGGTGTAGTGGACGACACAGGTGATCACATCCACAACGCTAGGCCCACAGGCGCTCATTGGGGAGCCTTTGTCTGTGCGCCTCGTGGTGCAGCACACCAATCTGCCTGGTTTACCTGCGGAAATGCGTCAGTTCGCCAAGTTGGCGCCGAGTTCAACGGTGAGAACTCCGACGGCGATGAGGAGGATGCCGAGGGCCATGGTTCGGGTGAGGGGTTCGTGGAAGATGACCCGGGCGAGGATCGCGGTGAGAGCTACGCCGGATGCTGCCCAGATGCCGTAGGCGACGCCAAGGGCCATGCCGTCGGCCAAGGCGAGACTTAAGGCGACGAACGCCACGAGATACCCCGCGATGACGCCGATGAACCATTTCTTCACCCGGCCACCGTCGGAGGCTCGTAGCGACATGGTCGCGACGACTTCGGACAAGATGGCGCCTGCGAGGAAGATCCATCTCATGAGTTGACTCCTGCTTCCTGGGCTGCGGTTTGCTGAGCTTTCTGGGAGCCGAGTTCGACGGTGAGGACACCGCTGATGATCGCAACCATTCCAAGACCCATCACAGCGGTCAGAGGTTCACCGAAAATCGCGGCGGATAGCACGGCGGCGAGCACGACCCCGCTGGCTCCCCAGATGCCATAGGCGACGCCGATCTGCATTCCTTCGCGCAGGCAGAAGGTGAGGAAGACGAAAGTGCCGATGTATCCGGCAGCAACCACGATGTACCAGGATGGGTGATTGAGCGCCGCCTTGAGAGACAGCGTCGCCGCCACTTCGGTAGTGATGGCGCCAGCGAGCAGGAACCACTGCTTCATGGGGTTGTTCCTTCGATCAGGGAGCGAATGCTGGAGACGACGGCTTCGAGATCCGCGCCGTGGAGGGTGGACACACCTGTGGCCTGGGCGCCCCAGAGTCCGTCGGCGGCGAGTCGGGCGGTGGTCAGCCTGGCTCGGGTGGCGGCGTCGAGATCGTCCGGGAGTTCGAGCCAGCGGCCCATCCGCGTAGTCCACGGTTCGGTGAGTTCGGGCCGATACGTCGCTTGGCCCCAGATGATGAACTCGGCGCGCTTGGCGGCCCCGTGGGCGGCGACGTGAACGTAGCTCAGGAGCCGCTCGGTGGCGTTGGCGTTCTCGAGGGGCTTGCCAAGGGTGGCAGTCATGTCGTTCTCGACGTTGGCCGCAGCGTGGTCGACGATCGCGGCGAGCAGTACGTCGCGGTTGCGGAAGTGATATAGCAATCCCGGTTTGGTGAGCCCGGCCTCGTGGGCCACTGCGTCAAGGGTAATGTCGCCACCCTCCGCTGCGTTCATGACGCGGAGGGCAGCTTCCAGGATCTCGGAGCGCTGACTGGTTCGCATATAGCTAACTTTACCATTTGGTAGGTGAAGCCTTCAACTGCGGGCGCTGGTAGGGGCACCTGGGGTACACCCTATTGTTACGCCGGTGTGCGGCAGAATGTTTCCTGTAAAATAGGGCCGTTCCTAGCATTGTTTTACACGTGTCTAGCGGGCTCTAAGCCTTATGTTTACAGAAAGTGGTGAGTGTGATGTTATCGTCTGACGGTTTCCATATTGAAAGTCATATTGACTCTGTACCCGCGTTGGCGCGGGTGAAAGATCTGCATGGTGGACTCTCGTCGGGGCAGCAGGCGTTGGGCAGGATTGTACAATCCTTGCTTGCTGACGCTGATGGCCTCGACGGTGTTCAGCTTTATGCCCTCTCGGATGCAATCGAGTCGTATCGTGATGCAGTCATAGAACAAGAGAATGCCGCCTTTAAACCTTCGCGGAGCGAAGACTAATGGTCAATGACTCTGGTTCGCATGGGCAGCGGGTGGGCTATATCCGTGTCTCCACGGTGGAGCAGAATAATCAGCGCCAGAAAGAACTACTCAATGCTTCCGGCAGGATTGACCGGTTTTTTGAAGATAGGATTTCCGGCCGCACCAAGACTGCCCGCCCTGGACTTGTCGAGTGTATGGCGTACGTGCGAGACGGTGACGAACTTGTCGTGTCGTCGATTGACCGTCTCGCCCGATCGCTGACAGATCTGCGCGGTATTGTTGATGAACTTACCGGCAAGGGTGTGACTGTTACTTTCCTGCATGAGAATCTCGCGTTTGCGAAAGACACGTCCGATCCGCGCGCGGATTTAATGCTCGGAATTCTCGGTAGCTTCGCGGAGTTTGAGCGGGCCATTATCCGCGAGCGCCAGGCGGAGGGGATTGCGTTGGCGAAAAAGGCCGGAAAGTACAAAGGCCGCAAACCCGCTCTTAGCCCGCAGCAAGTAGCGGAGATTAAACGGCGCATATTGGCAGGGGAGTCAAAGGCAGCACTAGCGCGGGAATTTGGGGTAACCCGTCCTACGGTGTATCGAGCATTGAAAAACACCTAGGGTAGTGCAGCCGTGATGGTAGATCAGCGCGCCCATGAGCCCCGTCATATGTCTTGCCATATGGCGGGACATATGTTTAGGCATATGCTAAAGCATATGTCGGCAGTTATGTAGCACTGCCAGCATTTTCGTGCGTCTAGATAGGGTGACAGGCAGAGAAATTAGCGGTGTTGAGTGCAGCTGCAAGTAGCACTGTACGGGTTTCCCCTCATGGGCGGCTTTTATAAAGGCAGGGGTGAAATCATGCTTCTAGGTCTCGTCAGGGGTGGCTGCTAACGTTAGTGCCGGTTCACAATCATGCCCCGCCACCTGTGGTGGGGCGTGGGCGTGACTTCCTCGTCGGTGCGCGGTAAGGCCCGCGCGTGACGTGGGCTGTCCCGCGCGCCTTTTTCAGGCGAGCGGACAACCCTACGACGTAAAGGGAGGTAGACAATGGGTAAACACTCATTGGATACACCCGGTCGCAAAAGAAAAGACCTTGATGCCACCAAGCTTGACTGGCTAGATGTGGCTACCAAGGTCATAGTTCTTGTGACCGTAATCGTGAAGCTCGTTACCGCGATGCTTCACGTGGGTCTTTAGGCCCGAGGGTCTCAACGAGCTGGCACTCGTTGGGGCCCTTTTTATTGTGCAGCCGCAATTCAGGGATGAACTGTGCTGTCACTTTTTAGGCTAATGGGCGCGCGAAGGTTTCGCAATACTCCCACACTGAGCCCGTAGCCCTCCTTTTCTCTACTGCGGGCGGGAATCTGCGTATTCGTGCGCCCGCGAGTCCTGCCATATGGCGGAACATATGTTTAGGCATATGTTATAGCGTATGTTCCGCCATATGCTAAAGCATATGTTCTGTGTTATGCAGGTTTACCTGCTAGTTCTTGCGTTTAGGCGGAGTCCGAAAATGGTAATCCACAAGGCTAGTAGGCCGAAGGAGATGAGCAGTGCGGCCAGTTCTCGCGAGAGACCGGCCTGGGTGAAAAGGAAGGAGGGGACAAGGATCATTGCTGCGCTTATGCTGCCTCCAAGCGCGGCGTAATACATACGGTCTTCTGGCCGTTCGCGGCGGATGGTCTGGATGATTAAGACGAAAAGTACTGCGAGTGCGGCGAGGGTGATGGTCGTGTACATTCCTTCTCCTTTCGGGACTGGTGCCCATTTTATCGGTGAGGGTGTGCACGGTCTGTGTGCTGCGTTTTCCAAGAGTCAGGGTGTGTTAGTGTTATCCCCCGTAAGATCCTGATGAGCAGTTGAACAAACTGCACCACCGGAAGTAACAAACTCGAAAGGGTATGTTACCTCCGGTTTCTTTCATTTTTCAATCTTTGAGGTGCGAAGATTGCACGCGTGGGGATTGAGGGTGTGAATCCCACTGTCGTGGGTTTGATGAGGTAGTCGATGTTGCGGAAGCTTTGGCATCGGCGTGCGTTGTGCTCCGTACGTTGTTTCAAAAACGGGTTTCATCAAACGGAACAAAACCTGGGACACTTCATATCCCACCCCAGGCCTAATGACTTGGGTGCAGCGGCAACGCTCATCCGATTTAGGCAGAGTCGTTGCAGGATCCAGTGGGTCACCTGGTCCGTGGTCTTTGAATTGTCGGGCGCGCAGGCAAGGCCAGCACGGAAGATCTTCTGCAAGCAACGCTTGTTGGTGCACCGGTAGCGTGGAAGGCGCACATGAAGTTGTTGGGTGGCCGACGATGGGCAGATCGACCAGGCTGCGGATGACGTGGTCGCGGAATACTCCAGGCTGCCCGCAGGTAGGGCATTCATTGATCGGCTCGACGGGTTCGGCTTCAATAACAGTGACGTCACCGTTTTCTGTGGCACCGGTGATAGTAGTTCCTAGTTTTGCGGTGCGGCAGATGGTATCGACGATGACATTTCCGTTAGGCTGCACAGTAGGTCCTTAGTTTTGTACGGATGGATTAGATACCTTTTTCCTACAAAGCCAAGGACCCCAATATCTTGTGCCACGCCCGAACCCCCGGCGAACTAATCAATGCACTCTAAAACCGGAAGAGCCCTTTTAGTACTACTGGTGGATTTCGGTTTTGGTGGGGATTAACGCCGCCGGCTTCGGTTTTTCCGTTGAGGAGGTCGTTGACTACTTCCCGATGGTGAAATGGGTCGATGGTGAGGTAGAGAGGAACCAGTCACCTGGAAGAGATCGATCCAG
>NZ_KV788165.1:0-35191 GCF_001807205.1 Corynebacterium sp. HMSC05D03
ATGTCCCTTAGTGCGACACGCCGCAAATCCACACGAAATGTCCCTTAAGCCTCCGAAACGGCGGGAAGGAGAAAAGATAACAGAAACTCCCCGCCACGATCCTGAAAGGACCATGCGGGGAGTTACAGGCGAAGCTTTACTTGCCCAGCTTGCGACGCTGAACGCGGGTGCGACGCAGCATCTTGCGGTGCTTCTTCTTGGACATGCGCTTGCGGCGCTTCTTGATGACAGAACCCATAGTAGGTTTCCTCACTTTCGGTATCAGTACGTACGTAAACCGGCCGGCAACGCCTGGAATGAAACCACACACGGTGCACTCGTGGCGGCCCCTGCGAAACAGGGAGACACAGGCATACCAGTGCCGAAACGAATGTTCACTATCTTACCTAGCGGCCTGCCCAGCACCAAAACTAAGGGCAGCGCCCACCGCCGCGGACCGCGAGTGGTCCGCAGTGGTGGGCGCTGCCAGAAAGAGGTGAACGCTAGGCTCCGTATACGGAGGCCTCAAGGTATTCCTTGACGGCAGATTCGTGGACGCGGAAGGAGCGTCCCACGCGCACGGCCGGCATGTCACCTGCATGAACCAACCTGTACACCGTCATCTTGGAGACACGCATGATCTCCGCAACTTCGGCGATGGTCAGGAAAGTTCCCTTATCTTCATTCGTCATAGTTTATTTAACCCTTCAGCACGTGACGCGCTGTAGGCTTCCCCTCCCACAGGACTATCACGCACGCGCTCCTGCCAGCTTAGCGTGAAACGTGTGACTAATGCGACCCAAGAGCTAATTTTTTCCTCTTTCGCACCGCTGTTCCCCATCAAGCCCGTGTGACAACATATGCCACAGGGCTACCAGAACGGCGGGAAATTTTAAGCAAGTTCCTGCGCACGCTGGGTGCATGCTTCGGCGGCACGGAAGAACGCGCCCCGCAGGCCAGACTCCTCGAGTTCACGAAGGGCGGCAGCAGTGGTTCCCCCCGGGGAGGTTACCCCTGCGCGCAAAGCCACCGGATCCTTGCCGGATTCAGCCAGCATGGTGCCCGCGCCTTGGGCGGTGCGGGTGGCTAGCTTTTCGGCGACGTCACGGGTGAGGCCGAGCTGCACACCGGCGTCGATCAGCGCTTCGGTGACAAGGAAGTAATACGCGGGAGCAGAGCCTGCCAGTGCGGTGGCGGCGTCGATGTGCTTCTCCTCAATGACAGCAACCTCGCCGACGGCTTCCAGAAGCTTGACCACGCCAGCCTGTTGCTCTTCGGTGACGTGGGAACCACCCGCGCAGGTGCACATGCCCTTGCCCACCAACATGGGGGTGTTCGGCATGACGCGGACGACTGGCACGCCCTCGCCGGCGGCCTTCTCCAACGTCTCGAGGGTCAGGCCGGCAGCCATGGATACAACCACGGCCGTCTTGGGGATGTCGAGGCCTTCAAGGAGCTCCTCGATGGCATAGGGCTTCACGCACGCGAAAATGTATTCCGCGCCGTCGATAGCCGCAGCATTATCGCTCGTGACCGACACGCCATAGGCGCTCTTTAGCTCCTCGCTGCGCTCGGAACGACGGTTGGTCACCACGATGTCCGCGGCGTCATAGCCCGCATTCACCAGCCCGGAAACTAGGGCTTCGCCGATTTGTCCTCCACCAAGTACTGCAATTTTTGTCATGCTATCCAGGGTGCCAGAAAGGCTAGGATGCGGCCACCAGGTCAAGGCTGTGCACGCAGGCTGACCCCGCGCATGCAAAAGGCATCTGCCAGAAGGCGTTTTCAGGGCAAAGATACCTTTTAACAGATGCCTTATGAGAAGGTGTCCTATGGAGCTGGTTCTTACATCACCACGAGGAGCGGGCCGAAGGTCAGCACCAAGCCGGCCACGGCTGCGAGGAACATGGAAAGACCATCGCGGCTGGTACGCAGTGCGTGGACGATGCCAACGATGACACCGGTGACAACTACACCAAGCACCAGGACAACGAGGCGGTCGAAGCGATCCCAGAGGATCTCAAAGCCCTTGAACACGATGGCGCCGAGCACGATGCCCACGAGGGCGAGCAGGACGACGGCGAAGGGGTTGAGCTTGCCTTCGTCTTCCTCGTCGTAGTCCTCGTCATACTCGTCAACGTCCTCATCGACTGCCTCGAGCTCACCCGTGGTGAAGGTGTCCTCGGCGGCGTCCTGCGGCTTCTCATCGACCGGTGCGGCGGTCTTTACCTCAGGCTTCTCTGGCTCGTCCTTGACCTTTTGGATGACGCGGGTGTCATCATCAGAAGGCTGGGAAGGCTTGGACTCGGACTCCGCGGGCTTCTCCACAGGAACGGCAGCGGCCTGGGGCTTGTCCACCTTCTGGGCTGCTTCCTGCTTGGGGGCTTCCTTCTTCGGAGTCTCTTCCTTGGACTCCTTCTTGGTCTCCTTCTTCGGAGCAGGAATGACCGGGGCCGTCTCATCGATGGAGACGTTCGAGTGCTTTGCCTCAGCCGGGGTTGCCTTCACCTTTTCGAGATTGCCGGTCAGCTCCGCAACTGAGATGCCGCCTTCATCGAGGCTCCGGCGACGGCGGCGCGGGGTCTTCTCCTCGCCGGGTCGGTCCTTCGCGTTACGGGCCAGCAGCTCCGCAACTGTCAACTGTTTCTTGTCAGCCACGTTTCTTTCCTATTCCAGTCCCTTATCGGTACGGCGCAAAATGACGCCTTCTCGGAGAGCCCAGGGGCAGATCTCCAGCTTTTCGATTCCCAGGGCACGCATGCTCGCCTCCGCCACTAAAGCACCGGCGACGATCTGATGCGATCGGGTAGAACTTACACCCTCAAGGTCCGCCCTGTCAGCTGCAGTCATACGGGAGATGAAGGAAATCAGCTGACGCAAACCCGGCGCCGTAAGGGTGCGTTTGACGTAGGGACCCGCAGACGAGGGCGCAGCACCGGTCAAACGGGCCAGCGTACGGAATGTTTTCGAGGTTCCCACGGCCAATCCCGCAGGGCCCAGGGCGCGCATCTTATCGGCCACGCCGACCAATTCCGCGTCAATGTAATCCCGCAGCAAATTTACCTTGGACTTCTGCGGAGGATCGGTATCAAACCAATTATGAGTCAGGCGGCCTGCTCCCAAGTCGAGGGAGAAAGCCATTTCCGGATGCTCATCGGTACCGGTGGACAGCTCCAGCGAACCGCCACCGATATCGAGGTTGGTGATGCGGCCAGCGGACCAGCCATACCACCGGCGGGCGGCGAGGAAGGTCAAACGCGCTTCCTCCTCGCCCGACAAGATTTCTAGGCGGACGCCGGTTTGCTTCTCAACTTCATCGAGAACCTTGGCCGAGTTCGTGGCCGAGCGCACGGCGGAGGTAGCAAAAGCGATGAATTCATCACAACCCAGCTTCTGGCCCAGCTCAGCGGCCTCACTCACGGCGGAGATGAGCTTCTTCATGCCCTTCTCGTGGATGTTGCCGTCCTTGTCTAGCTGTTCCACCAGACGCAGCGGGGTCTTCCAATCGCTCATCGGCGAAGGCCGCCCACCGGTTGCGGCGTCGACCGCAACGAGGTGGACGGTATTACTTCCGACGTCTAATACACCTAATCGCACGCCTCTAGAGTAGTAGGTCTACCGTGGGTAGGTGTGAATCGCCCGAAATCAAATGAAGTTTACCTGGGTTTTCCCGCCTCCTCCCCGGCGGCGGCGTCCATCTTGGCCGGCCGCGAAAAGGCCCCCGATTTTCCTAGAGAGTGGTTTGAATTTACGGATCCAAACGATCCACTCCACGTCTTTTCCATCGACCTGACCTGGCTCGAATCGCACTATGCCTGCCAGTTTGGGACGGAGAGGTGCCACGGCATCGATAAGCAGCAGCCCGATGTCGGCTGCTGCGTGCACGGCGCCTACATGGCTGATGAGACGGATCGGGAGCAGCTTCGCGACGCCGTCGCGCGCATGCCCGCCCGCTTCTGGCAGCACCGCCCTGCGGGGGTAGATGAGTTCCTGGAACACGGAGAACCTGAGGAGTTGGAGCCCTGGCTGGAGTGGGATGAGCTCGACGGCGATGATGGCGAGCCGGAGCCGGCCCTGAAGACGCCGCTTGTCGACGGCGCCTGCATCTTCGCCAACCGCGCCGGCTGGCCCACGGGCGCGGGCTGCGCTATCCACCAATGGGCGCTCGAGGCGGGTGAGGAACTCACCGTGGTCAAGCCCGAGGTGTGCTGGCAGCTGCCGATTCGCCGGCACGAGGACTATGAGGAGCGCCCCGACGGGGAGGAAATCCTGCGCACCACTATCGGCGAATATGACCGCCGCGGGTGGGGTAACGGCGGAGAGGACTTTGATTGGTATTGCTCGGCAGATCCCTCCTGCCACATCGCGGAAGAACCGCTGTGGAAGTCGCAGAAAACCGAGCTGATCGCGCTACTCGGAGAGGAGTGCTACGACATCCTGGCCACACACTGCGAGGCCCGGGCACGGTCCGGAGTCGAGTTCCCGCGGCACCCGGCTGACCCCCGCGTTTAAGCCTCGAACTTATAGCCCAGGCCGCGCACCGTCACGAGTTGCTGTGGGCGGGAAGGTTCGGCCTCAATCTTGGAGCGGAGGCGCTTGACGTGAACGTCGAGGGTCTTGGTATCGCCCACATAATCCGCTCCCCAGATGCGGTCAATGAGTTGGCCGCGAGTCAGTACACGTCCGGCGTTGCGCAGTAGGTATTCGAGGAGGTCAAACTCCTTGAGCGGCATGGATACCGGCTCGCCGGCCACGAGAACGGTGTGGCGCTCCACATCCATGCGCACGCGGCCGCCTTCCAGGATTTGCTCGTCGGGCTCCTCCTCGGCGTGCTCGGAAGAGACATCTTGGCCACGGCGCAGCACAGCGCGGATGCGGGCGATGAGCTCGCGGGAGGAATAAGGCTTAGTCACATAGTCATCCGCGCCGAGCTCCAGGCCCACAACCTTGTCAATCTCCGAGTCGCGCGCGGTCACCATAATCACCGGCACAGAAGACGTCGTGCGCAATTGCTTGCAGACGTCCGTTCCAGACATTCCCGGCAGCATGAGGTCCAGCAGGACGATGTCTACGTTATGTGCCGCAAACTGTTCGAGCGCGCTGGGCCCGTCGGGGGCGAGGAGAACGTCGAATCCCTCCTTTCGGAGGAGGAAGGCGAGGGGATCGGCCAGCGACTCTTCATCTTCAACGATGAGGATGGTGGTCATTGCGCTTTATCCTTTCGACGAGCTGCTACACGCGCCACAGCGCGCTGCAAACCAGGGGCGGCAGAGCTGACGGCTCCGTCTTCTATATTATCCCGGTTAATAAGATTATCCGCTGGCTTCTCTTCGGCGTATATAGGGAGCTCGATAGTAAACGTCGAGCCAGTTCCGGGGCGTGACCACAGCTTGATATTGCCGCCGTGATTAGCCACGACGTGCTTCACAATGGCCAATCCAAGGCCAGTCCCGCCGGTCTGCCGGGAGCGTGCCTTATCCACGCGGAAGAAGCGCTCAAATACCCGCTTCTGGTCTTCCGGAGCAATGCCGATACCGCGGTCCGTGACTCGGATGTGCACGACCTTCCCGCCGACGACCTTCTGCGTCACCGATACCGGAAGCTCATCCGGCGAATAGTGGATGGCGTTGGAGATCAAGTTTGAGATCGCCGTAACCAGGAGGGATTTATCTCCCATCACGTGGACTCCTGCGGATTCGCCGCGGGTGAGCTGGTTGTGGTGGGAATCGGCGGCAAGCTGGTTGCGGGTAATGGCCTCATCGATGACGTCATCGAGGTCAAGCGGCTCCATTTCTGGCAGCGCCTCCGCACCTTGCAGCTTGGAGAGGGAAATGAGCTCGCTGACCATCTCAGCCATGCGAGCGGCTTCCTTTTGCACCCTGCTGCCGAAGTACTCGACGTGCTCGGGATCCCCCGTGTCTTCGAGGAGGGCCTCGGCTAACAGGGCGATGCCGCCGACTGGGGTCTTCAGTTCGTGCGACACGTTAGCCACGAAGTCACGGCGGGCAGATTCCATGCGCACCGATTCGGACTCGTCGGTGCCGTAGACGATGACGAAGCGATCGTCGTTCAGCGTCAGCGGCTGAACCACCGCGCGTACCTGGATTACGCGGTTACCGGTGCGCCGCTTGGGAATGGCAAGATCCAGCGTTCGAGTCTCCTTATCGTCGAAGACCTCCTCCGCGACCTTCCAAATATCGGGGTTCACGGCACGGTCGTGCACCATCGACATTTGATGGGACGCAGGGTTGGAAAAGATGACCTCTTTGTCGCGCGAGAGCACCGTCATACCGGCCGGCGAGCCCGCCACGGCGAGATGCAGGACCTGGCTCACACTGGTGACCTGGTTGGCGTCCGCATCGCGGACGCGGCGGCGCTCCATGCGTTCACGGAACCGAGCCAGCACCGGAATGGCCAGACCACAGGCCACCACGCCGGCAAGAAAAGCTAAAACCAGTTCCACAATCATTCACGCCCCTACAAAGAATCCCCAAGGAGTATATGCTCCCTGGGGATTGTGCGCAGCACGCAGCTTGCTCGGTGTTTAGTTCTTTCCACCCTGAGCGGCCACGGCGGCAGCGCCGGCAGCAGCAGCTTCCGGATCGAGGTAGGTGCCGCCCGGGTTCACCACGGAGCCGTCCTCGGTGATCTCGTAGACCAGCGGGATACCAGTTGGAATATTAAGGCCGGCAATCTCCTCATCGGAGATCTGATCCAGGTGCTTGACCAGCGCGCGCAGGGAGTTGCCGTGTGCGGCGATGAGAACGGTCTCACCCTTCTTGGCGCACGGGAGGATCTCCTCCTCGAAATAAGGAACGAAGCGCTCGACGACATCCTTCAGGCACTCGGTACGCGGAACCTGATCCAGGTTGGCGTAGCGCGGGTCACCGGCCTGGGAGTACTCGGCGCCATCCTCCAGCTCCGGCGGCGGGGTGCCGTAAGAACGGCGCCATGCCATGAACTGCTCCTCACCGTACTTATCCTTGGTCTCTGCCTTGTTGAGGCCCTGCAGGGCGCCGTAGTGGCGCTCGTTGAGGCGCCAGTCGCGCACGACCGGGATCCAGTGGCGGTCCGCAGCGTTGAGCGCAATATTGGCGGTGCGGATGGCACGGCGCAGCAGGGAGGTGTAGACGATATTCGGCAAGATGCCCTGTTCCTTGAGCAGCTCGCCGCCACGCTTGGCCTCGCCCTCACCCTTGGCGGTGAGGTTGACATCAACCCAACCGGTGAACTGGTTGGACTCGTTCCATTCGGACTGTCCGTGTCGAAGTAGAATCAGCTTTCCGTTACTCATAAACACCAGCATGCCACGTTTTTCGGCGGCTCGCCTGTGAACCCGAGCACATCACCCCTAAGTGTGGGTTTATGCCCATTTATGTGGGATTAGTATCCGATTGCCCGGCGCGCATGACAGTCCGGAATCTCGATACTCATCGCATCGGCATAAATATTCTCCAGCTGGGTGGCGGCCGCTGCCCAACTGAACTGCTGGGCGTGATCGACGGCGGCTTCGCCCATGGCGATGCGGCGGGGGTCGTCGTCAAGCAACTGCTCTAGCGCGTCAGCCCAATCCTGCGCCGAATGGGAGTGAACGAGCAAGCCCGTGTCACCATCCGCGACGGCAATAGGCAAGCCGCCGACGGCCGCTGCCACCACGGGCGTTCCGGAGGCCTGCGCTTCCATGGCTACCAGCCCGAAAGACTCGTTATAGCTGGGCACCGCGACGATATCCGCGGCTTGATAGATGGCCACGAGCTCCTGCGGCGGGCGCGGGCTCAGGAAGCGCACGACGCGCTCCACCCCCAGCTCACGAGCGAGGTTGTGGTAGGCATCCGGCGAGGAATTCGCCCCAGAGGCACCGCCACAGATGATCACGCGCAGGCGACGATCCGGATCGCGCTCCATCAGCTCCGCGGCGGCGCGGATGAGCACGTCGGGGCCCTTGAACTTTTGCAGGCGGCCCACAAAGGCCACGACTTTGGTGTGCAGCGGGATGCCCAGCTGGCGGCGGGCGCGCTCCGTCATGCGGTCTGTACCCGGGGTATACAGCTCGGTATCGGCACCCGGGGAGACCACGACGATATTCTCCGGCGAGGCGTCGTAATGCTCGATCAGATCGCGGGTTTCCTGGGCGGTGTTGACCACCAGGATGTCGGCGTTATCCACCAGTTGCTGCTCGCAAATGCGGCGGGCTTCGGTTTCCGGGGTGTCATCGAGCGTGCGGTGTACGTTCTTCACCGCGGCCAGCGTGTGTGCGGTGTGGACAAGAGGGACGTCCCAAAGGTCACGCAGCAGCCAGCCCACCTGGCCGGAGAGCCAGTAGTGGGAGTGGATAACGTCATACTCCACCTCAAAACAGCGCGCGAAGTTGAAGATGCCGCCCGTGAACGCGGCCAGCTGCGTGGACAGTTCCTCCTTGCTGAGGCCTTCATAGGGTCCCGCCACAATATTGATGACGCGCAGGCGCTCCTCGACGTCCACCACTTCCCCCTGACTGGGGCGCGTGGCGCGAGTGAAAATATCGACCTCTACCCCGAGGCGCGCGAGCTGGCGGGCAGTGTTAAGAACATAGACATTCATGCCGCCCGCGTCCCCGGAACCGGGCTGTTCAAGGGGCGAGGTGTGCATGGAAATCATCGCGATGCGCATAATTTTCCAGTGTATCCCGAAACGAGCCGCGTTATACTGGCCCGTACCTCAACCTACGCGACCGAAAGGTGAATCGATGTCGGCATACGAGTCCAAGGCGTGGCTCCAGTACTACCCGGAGTGGACCCCGCACAGCTTGGAGTACGGGGACACCACGCTTCTCGACGTTTACGACAACAACCTCGCGCTCCACCCCGACAAGCCGGCAACCTACTTCTTCGGCCGCACGCAGACCTATGCCGAGTTGGACAAGCAGGTCCGCCGCGCAGCCGCCGGCCTCCGCGCCTTCGGCGTGCGCCCGGGAGACCGCGTTGCCATCGTCGCCCCCAACTGCCCGCAGTTCATCTCCGCCTTTTGGGCCGTACTCAAGCTGGGCGCCATCGCGGTGCTCCACAACCCGCTTTACACCGCCCACGAGCTGGAGGGCCTGTTTAAGAACCACGGCGCACGCATCGCCATTGCATGGGATAAGACGGCCTCCACGTTGGAGAAGCTGCGTCCGACGACCTCCCTGGAGACCGTCGTCTCCATCAACATGATCAACGCGATGCCGACTCCGCAGCGCCTAGCCCTGCGCCTGCCTATTCCGCCGCTGAAGTCCAAGCGCGATCAGCTCACCGCCCCGGCTCCGAATACGGTGCCGTGGGAATCCCTCGTGGGCAACGCGATCGGCGGCGATGGTTCCGATGTCATCACCCCGGAGGAAGTCACCAAGGACACCACCGCGCTGATCCTCTACACCTCCGGCACCACTGGTAGCCCCAAGGGTGCGGAGCTGACCCACGGCAACCTCTTCTCCAATATCTTGATGGGCAAGCACTGGGTACCGGGCCTGGGCGATTCCCCTGAGCGCATGCTCGCCGCCCTCCCCTTCTTCCATGCCTATGGCCTGACCATGAACGCCACCTTGGCGCCGCTCATCGCCAGCGAGCTGGTGCTGCTTCCGAGCCCGCAGATGCCGCTCATCATGGATCTCATGAAGAAGCACACCCCAACCTGGGTGCCGGGTGTGCCGACCTTGTACGAGCGCATTGTGGCGAAGGCGGAAGAAAACGACGTCTCCCTCGATGGCGTGCGCGCGGCCTTCTCCGGTGCCTCGACCCTGCCGGTCAATACCGTGGAGAAGTGGGAAAAGTACACCGGTGGCCTGCTCGTGGAGGGCTATGGCCTGACGGAGTGTTCGCCTATCATCGTGGGCAACCCCATGAGCAACGACCGCCGCCCCGGCTACGTGGGCATCCCCTTCCCGGATACCGAAATTCGCATCGCCAACCCGGAGAACCTGGATGAGACCATGCCGGACGGCCAAGAAGGTGAGGTCCTGGCCCGCGGCCCGCAGATTTTCAAGGGCTACTTCGGCGATGAGGAAGCCACCGAGAAGGCCTTCCACAATGGCTGGTTCCGCACCGGTGATATGGGCGTGATGGAGGAAGATGGCTTCATCCGCTTGGTCAGCCGCATTAAGGAAATCATCATCACCGGCGGCTTCAACGTCTACCCCGGCGAGGTTGAGGAAACGCTGCTGGACCACCCAGATGTGGCGGAGGCCGCCGTGGTGGGCCGCCCGCGTTCGGACGGCTCGGAGGACGTCGTGGCCTGCATCGTGCTGAACGACGGCGCCGCGCTCGACCCCGAAGGCCTCAAGGACTACTGCCGCGAGCGCCTGACTCGCTACAAGGTGCCGCGCACCTTCTACCACTTTGAGAAGCTGGCCACGGACCAGCTGGGCAAGATTCGCCGCCGCGAGGTTCAGGCGGATCTACTCGAGCGCCTCAAGGCGGAGAAGTAGCACTCCATAGCCCCGGAGCGATCCCTGCGTGATAGACGCATATCACCGGGGTTATAATATTTTCACTCCTCTAAGCAACTTTGCTAATTTTTGCGAGACTTCTGTCACAAGTTGGTTATACTGTTCCACACATAATAAGTTTGACCACCTAAGGAGTTCGCGAACATGACCGAATCCCCTGCCCAGGCCCCCTCCGCCTTTGAGACGAAAGCCTGGCTCCAGTATTACCCTGAGTGGACTAAACCCAATCTGGATTACGGCACCGAAACGCTCTTGGACTCCTACCGAGAAACCGTGGAGAAATTCGGCGAAAGGCCCGCCACGTGGTTCTTTGGTCACCAGATGACCTACCGCGAACTCGACACCCACGTGCGCGCCGCCGCAGCGGGGCTTAAGGCCTTCGGCATTCGCCCCGGCGACCGCGTCGCCGTAGCGCTCCCCAACTGCCCCCAGCACGTGGCGGTCTTCTATGCCATCTTGAAGCTCGGGGCGACCGTCGTGGAGCATAACCCGCTCTACACCGCTGCTGAGCTCGAGCCCCTGTTCCAGGACCACGCCGCCCGCGTGGCCGTGGTCTGGGATAAGGCGAGCCCGGTCTTTGAGGAGCTGCGTGATTCCACGCCGCTGGAGACGATCGTTACGGTCAACATGATTGAGGCCATGCCGCGCCCCAAGCAGCTGCTACTGCGCTTGCCCCTTCCTTTCATTAAGGACAAGCGGGCCGAGCTTTCAGTTCCCGCCCCCAACACCGTTCCGTGGAGCACGCTCACAGGCCGCGCCATCGGCGGGCAGGGCCAGAAGCTCGAAGACGCCAAGGTCAACCGCGACGATACCGCACTAATCCTTTACACCTCCGGAACCACCGGCAGACCCAAGGGAGCGGAGCTGACCCACTCCAACCTGTACTGCAACATGAAGATGGCGGAAGCGTGGGTGCCCGAATTGGGCAAGAAGCCCGAGCGCATGCTCGCCGCCCTCCCCCTCTTCCACGTCTATGGACTCACCCTCATCGCCGCCCTTGGCGTACACATTGGCGGCGAGCTGGTCCTCACTCCTGCACCGAAGGTTCCTCTGCTCCTCGACATCATGAAGAAGCGCCTCCCCACCTGGATGCCGGGCGTGCCCACGATCTACTCCAAGGTTATGGAGGCAGCCAAGGAACAGAACATCGATCTCCACGGCATCGGGAACAGCCTCTCGGGCGCAACAGCGCTACCAGAGGAGATCGTTGAGGAATGGGAGATGCTGACCGGCGGCCTGCTCGTGGAGGGCTATGGGCTCACGGAAACCTCGCCGATCGTGGCCGCAAACCCGCTCAACAAGAACCGCCGCCCCGGCTATATCGGCATCCCCTTCCCGGATACCGAGGTGCGCATCGGCAACCCAGACAACCTCAGCGAGACCCAGCCGGATGGCACCGCGGGCGAACTCCTCGTGCGCGGGCCGCAGGTGTTCAAAGGCTACTTCAACATGCCGGAGGCCACCGAGCAGTCCTTCCACGAAGGGTGGTACCGCACGGGTGACATGGCAATCATGGAATCCGATGGCTTCATCAAGATCGTCTCCCGCATCAAGGAAATGATCATTACCGGCGGCTTCAATGTGTACCCGGCCGAAGTGGAAGACGTTATCCGCCAGCACCCGGACGTTACCAACGTGGCCATCGTCGGCCGTCCGCGCGCGGACGGCTCCGAGGATGTCGTGGCCTGCATCATCCTGGAGGATGGCGCGGTGCTCGATCCAGAGGGCCTCAAGGACTACTGCCGCGAGCGCCTGACCCGCTACAAGGTACCGCGCACCTTCTACCACTTCGAGCACCTGGCCTCCGACCAGCTTGGCAAGGTCCGCCGCCGCGAAGTGCAGCAGGACCTCCTAAAACTGCTCGGCAAAGAAGCTTCCGCCTAAGCCGCGCGGTCGATATAGCGCATCACGCGCGTGGGGTTGAAGGTTCGGTAGAACGCTTCACCAGCACCGACAAGCTGGCTCACCAACGTGCTGAGCTGCCAATCCAGCTGCTCATCGGTGTAGCCCCACTTCGTCGGAATGCGGGCCGTGGTCACCAAGACCAGGTCCTGCCCATCGCCGCCATCGAGGTTCACCACCTCGATCCGCGCGGAGTAGACATATTGATCATCATTCATAAACTCGGCCCAGCGCACGAGCGCGTCAAGGTCGCACGCACAGCGGCCGGAGGGCGTGACGAGGCGGAGTTCAATATCCCCGGAGCCATCACGAGCGGATTCAATAGTGATCACGTGTTCATTGATGAGGATGCTCACGGCCCCGTTCCGGTGGTCCACCACGTGAACGGGCGTGCCGATCATTGCCAGGCGCGTGGCGCGCTCGTGCACTCGCCACATCCCCACCGCCGAAACCCCAAAGGCCTCGCTGAAATAGTGGGGCGATACCGGTTTAAGCCCAGCCCCCTTCCGTGGCTTGGAGGGCTCTTCCGGAAACTGCTCATCTAGGCGCGCGAAGACCGCCGACATTTCGGCCGCATAGCCCGCGATAATGCTCTTGAGCTGAGCATTCGTGGCCGTCGACGGCAGATAAGGCGGCGCAAGGACCAGCAGGTGGGTATGCATAGTAGAGCTTCCACAGGGCTCGGCAACTAGGTTGCCAGAGATTCCACCGCCGTTGAGATCATTGACCTCCATGCGCAAAGGCTGCCGGTCCGGGTTGAAGCGCACTGCACCGCCCCAATACCCAAGGACACAGAGGCCGCCCATCTCTTCATTGACGTCGACACTTAAGAATCCGCCCGCAATTTTGATGGTAGGCAAGCCGGTGGAGGAATCTTCCTCCAGCTTTCCGGCCAGCTTGGTCATGGTTTTGATGACTCGGCTTTTGCTGAGCCGAGCTGGTGTCTTGTTTGTTTTCTCGGTTGCTGATTGAGACATAGTCCCCCCTTGTTTTTCTTTTCTTTCATGCTGCGCGAACCGATGCTGAGCCACCCCTGCTCCTCCCCGAGCCGCTGCAGTGAGGCCAAGAATACAAAAGGTTGCGCAACTTCGCGCAGCGGCGACGCGGCGAGTACCCCCACAACCCAAACGTGAGAAAAACCTCACATTTTCCGCGCGGGAGGCCGCTTTGCGCGAAGGCTTCGACTACGGTGGCACATCATGATTGTTCTGTAGGGCTAACTAATCTTGCCCACAGCTCTTCATAAAACCGTTCCCCATCAGCTCAAAAGAGGAAAGATGCCTGTTACTATGCTGCATTCCATGCCCCGCCCGGCCGTACTTTTCGCCGGACAAGGCTCCGATTGGCAGGGTTTCATCACCACCGCCGCGCAGTCTGCCGCCACTGCTGACACCCTGCGCGAGACCCTCGCCCAGGCACGCAGCCTCACCGGCCCCGCCGCACGCACCATCGCCTCCACGTGCCCCGGCGCGCTCGAGCGCCTCGAGCAGCTCATTGCGGGTTCCACCGAGTCCACGTCCCTCGATGCCCTGCCGGCGGTCTCCATCCCCGGCATCGTCCTCGGCCAGATTGCCGCTATCGAGCAGCTGCGTGACCTGGGCGTCGACATCGACGAGCGCGCTGGGCATTCGCAGGGCAGCTTGGGCGCGTTGGCCGTCGACAAGCCAGCGCAAGCCCTGGCCCTGGCCATCCTGATGGGCACCGCCGCCAGCGCGATCAACGGCTCCGATCCGCGCTCCCAGATGCTGTCCATTCGCGGCCTGGAGCGCAGCTTCATCACCGAGTACCTGCACGGCACCGCCGCCATCGCCGTGGTCAACGGCCGCCGCCACTTTGCGCTGTCCGGCAGCCCGGAGGACCTGGCTGCCACCCGCACCGCCATCGACGAGGCTGTGAAGAGCTTCAACGCCGAGCTGGAGAAGCGTACCGTCGGCGGCGATGAGCTCAGCCCCCGCTTTGATGAGCTGCCCGTGGCCCTTCCCTTCCACAACCCGGTGCTCGCCCCAGCGGCCGAGCGCACCGTGACGCTGGCTAAGCAGTGCGGCCTCGACGCGGATGAGGCCCGCGCGCAGGCCGAAGCCATCCTCGTCACCGAACACGACTGGCCGGCCACGCTCGCCGCGCTCGACTCCGAGCACCTCATTGTTCTCGACCGCGCCTTGGCGAACATCACCCGCCGCGTGGTGGAAGGCACGGGAGTCACGGTGGTCTCGGCCGCCACCCCGCAGGAGCTTGATGCGCTGGCGACGCCGGGCGCTGAACTGCCCAAGGCCCTGAACTACGCTGACTTCGCCCCGCGCACCATCGAGCTTCCCAACGGTCGCACCTATACCCAGACCCGCTTCTCCGATCTCACGGGCCTGTCCCCGATCATGCTGGGCGGCATGACGCCGACCTCCGCTGATGGTGAGATCGTGGCCGCGGCAGCCAACGCTGGCCACTGGACGGAGATGGCCGGCGGCGGCATGTACTCCGATGAGGTCTTCCGCGCCCACCTGGCCACAATGGAGCAGCACCTGCGCCCTGGCCGCACGGCGCAGTTCAACACCATGTTCTTTGACCGCTTCCTGTGGAACCTGCACTTCGGCCAGGCGCGCATCGTGCCCAAGGCACGCGCGGCCGGTGCGGCTTTCAACGGCGTGTGCATCTCCGCCGGTATCCCGGAAGTAGAGGAAGCTGGCGAGCTGCTGGACCGCCTTCACGCCGATGGTTTCCCCTTCATCTCCTTCAAGCCCGGCACCGCGAAGCAGATCCGGGATGTGCTGGCCATCGCCACGGCCTACCCGGAGGACCGCATCATCATGCAGGTCGAGGACGGCCACGCCGGCGGCCACCACTCCTGGGTCAACCTGGATGACATGCTGCTGGATACCTACGCCGAAATCCGCCAGCACCCCAACGTCTACCTGGCGGTCGGCGGCGGCATCGCCTCCCCGGATCGCGCCACCTCCTACCTCACCGGTGAGTGGGCGAAGAAGCATGCTATGCCGGCCATGCCTGTCGACGCCGTCTTCCTCGGCACCGTCGCCATGGCCACCAAGGAAGCCAAGGCCACCGATTCGGTGAAGGACCTGCTGGTCAACACGGAAGGCATTTCGCCTTCCAAGAACGGCGGATGGGTCGGCCGCGGCACCGGTGCGAACGGCGTGGCATCCTCGCAGTCGCACCTTTTGGCGGACATCCACGACCTGGATAATTCCTTCGCCGCGGCCTCGCGCCTGATTACTTCCCTGAGCATCGAGGAATACCCGGCCCACCGCCAGGAGATCATCGACGCCTTGGCCAAGACCTGCAAGCCTTACTTCGGCGATGTGGAGTCCATGACCTACGCGGAGTGGCTCGAGCGCTTCGTGGAGCTGGCCCATCCGTTCGTGGATCCCAGCTGGGATGACCGCTTCTTCGATCTCCTGCACCGCGTCGAAGCCCGCCTGAACCCGGCCGACCATGGCCAGATTGAAACTCTCTTCCCCGCTGTGGAAGCTGTGCACGATGCCCCGCAGGTCGTGGCCAAGCTGCTGGATGCTTACCCTGCCGCACGCACCACCGAGGTCTCCGCGCGCGATGCCGCCTGGTGGATTTCCCTGCACTACAAGCACGTCAAGCCCATGCCGTGGGTACCGGCCCTGGACGGTGACCTGAAGTCCTGGTTTGGCAAGGACACCCTCTGGCAGGCACAGGATGAGCGCTACACCGCTGACCAGGTGCGCATCATCCCCGGCCCCGTGGCCGTGGCGGGCATTACCAAGAAGAACGAGCCCGTGGCGGACCTGCTTGCCCGCTTCGAGCAGGCCACCACGGATGCGCTGCTGGAGCAGGGAGTCAAGCCGCAGAAGGCTTTCTCCCGCCTGAACTCCGCCGCCGATGAAGCCGCATTCCTGCGCACTTCTCCTACCCTTCTGTGGCACGGCCACCTCATGGCCAACCCGGCTTATGAGATGGATGAGAACGCCTTCGACCTGCGCCAGGACGCCGAGGGCAACTGGGAGATTGTTATCACGGCGGACTCCTATTGGGATGACCTGCCGGAGGAGCAGCGCCCCTTCTACGTTCGCGAGGTCACCGTCCCTGTGGACCTGCCGGAGGATGTAGCCACGGGTGGCTCCCCGGTGGTCTCCGAGGAGCGCCTGCCTAACTCCGTCTTCACCCTCCTGGAGGGCTTGGCTGGTGTCGGCTCCACGGCAGAGCAGGGCGATGAGATCACTAAGATGCCCACCGTCGAGTCCGGCTACTCCTTCCACTTCCCTGCTTCGCTGCTCTCCGCACACAGCGCGGTGACCTGCGGTGAGTCCTCCACAGAGAAAGCCGGCACCCCGGATGTCCTGGTCGGCCCGTGCTGGCCGGCCATCTATGCCGCGCTCGGATCCGGCCGCCTAGAGGATGGCTACCCGGTCATCGAAGGCCTGCTTAACGCGGTGCACTTGGACCACGTCATCGACCTGCGCGTGCCGCTGGAGCAGCTTGCCGACGGCCGCCAGATCGACGTCACCTCCTCCTGCACCGCCATCGAGGAATCCGTCTCCGGGCGCATCGTCACGGTCGAGCTCGAACTCAAGGATCACGCCTCCGGCGACATCGTGGCCACGCAGATGCACCGCTTTGCCATCCGCGGCCGCGCCACCGGCACCGCCGCGCCGAGCCAGGCACCGGAGTGGGGCGGCGGCAAGTCCGCCACCAAGGTGGTGCCGACACCGCGCTCCTTCGTCGACCGCGCCACCGTCACCGCCCCGCAGGACATGACGCCGTTTGCGCTGGTTTCCGGTGACTACAACCCGATTCACACGTCCTATAATGCGGCCCAGCTGGTTAACCTGCAGGCACCGTTGGTGCACGGCATGTGGCTCTCGGCCGCGGCACAGCAGGTGGCCGGCCGCCACGGCCGCGTGGTGGGCTGGACCTATTCCATGTACGGCATGGTGCAGCTGGGTGATGACATCGAGGTCACCGTCGAGCGCGTCGGCCGCAAGGGCATCCACCAGGCCCTCGAAGTCACCTGCCGCATCGAGGGCGAAGTCGTCTCCCGCGGACAGGCCCTGCTTGCCGCGCCGACCACGGCGTACGTCTACCCCGGCCAAGGCATCCAGGCCGAAGGCATGGGCAAGGGCGACCGCCAGGCCTCTCCGGCAGCGCGCGAGGCCTGGCGCCGTGCCGATGCGCATACCCGCGAAAACCTCGGCTTTAGCATCCAGAAAGTCATCGATGAGAACCCGACGGAGCTCACCGTTCGCGGCACCACCTTCCGCCACCCGCAGGGCGTGCTGCACCTGACCCAGTTCACCCAGGTGGCCCTGGCTGTGGTGGCCTATGCCCAGACCGAGCGCCTGCGCGCCGAGGACGCCCTGGCCCCGACCTCCTATTTCGCCGGCCACTCCCTGGGCGAGTACACCGCGCTGGCCTCGCTGGCGAATATCTTTGACCTTGAGGGTGTCATCGACATCGTCTACTCCCGCGGCTCCGCCATGGGCAGCCTGGTCCCGCGCGATGCGGAGGGCAACTCCGAGTACGCCATGGCGGCACTGCGCCCGAACATGGCCGGCATTGATGCAGACAGCGTCGACGCCTGGGTGGCTGAGGTCTCCGAGGCCAGCGGTGAGTTCCTGGAGATTGTTAACTACAACATCCGCGGCCAGCAGTACTCCGTCGCCGGCACCAAGAAGGGACTCAAAGCCCTGGTGGATAAGGCCAATGCCATCGCCCCGCGCGCGGCGGTCATGGTCCCGGGTATCGATGTTCCTTTCCACTCCCGCGTACTGCGCGAGGGCGTTCCGGCCTTCGCGGAGAAGCTCGATGAGCTGCTGCCGCAGGAGCTGGATCTGGATGCCCTGGTAGGCCGCTACATCCCGAACCTGGTGGCCCGCCCCTTCGAACTCACCCAGGACTTCGTCGACGCCGTGGCACCGCTGGCTCCCTCCGGCAAGCTGGACGGGCTGAAGGTGGAGGACCTGAACGAGCACGAGCTCGCCCGCCTGCTGCTCATCGAGCTACTGTCCTGGCAGTTCGCTTCGCCTGTGCGCTGGATTGAGACCCAGGAGCTCCTCTTTGGCAAGGTCGAGCAGATCATCGAGGTCGGCTTGGCTTCTTCCCCGACGCTGACCAACCTGGCTACCCGCTCGCTGGCCGTCGCCGGCATCCCGGAGGGCACCATCCGCGTGCTCAATGTTGAGCGCGACCAGGAGCAGGTCATGCTTGCCGACGTCTCCGAGGCCCCCGCCGCCGAACCGGCACCGGAAGCCGACGCCGAAGAGGCACCGCAAGCCAACGAGGCACCAGCCGAGGTTCCGGCTGAGGCAGCTCCGACTGCACCGACTCCTGCACCTACCGCGTCAGCTGCGAGCGACGCCCCCGAGCTGCGCTTTGGTGCGGCGGAGGCCATCATGGTGCTCTTCGCCTTCCAGAACAAGATCCGCGTGGACCAGATCACGGACTCCGACACCGTGGAGGAGCTGACCAACGGTGTGTCTTCGCGCCGCAACCAGCTGCTCATGGACATGTCGGCGGAAATCGGCGTGCCGGCCATCGATGGCGCCGCCGATGCCGATGTGGCCACGCTGCGCGAGAAGGTCGCCACCGCCGCCCCGGGCTACTCCGCTTTCGGCCCAGTGCTGGGTGAGGCCGTCGGCGCGCGCCTGCGCCAGCTCTTCGGCGCTGCGGGCCTCAAGCCCACCGCCGTGGCGGACTACGTCACCGGAACCTGGGGCCTGCCCGAATCCTGGGTTGCCCACGTCGAGGCGGAAATCCTGCTGGGTTCCCGCGAAGAGGACTCCGTGCGCGGCGGCTCGCTGAGCACCGTGCCTGCCACAGCAACCTCGAAGTCCGCAGCACACGAGCTGATCGACGCCGCCGTCCAAGCCGTCGCCGCTACCCACGGTGCCTCTGTGTCCAAGGGCGCGGCCGCCGGTGGTGCCGGTGGCGGTGCCGTGGTGGATTCCGCAGCGCTGGATGCTTTTGCCGAGACCGTCACCGGTGAGAGCGGCGTGCTGGCTACTGTTGCCCGCCAGGTTCTTTCCCAGCTGGGACTGGATTCCGAACCGGAGCTCATCGAGGCACCTGATACCACCGTTATCGATGCCGTCGAGGCAGAGCTCGGCTCCGGCTGGCTCAAGTCCGTCACGCCGTCCTTCGATGCCAACAAGGCCGTGCTTTTCGACGACTCCTGGGCCATCGCCCGCGAGCGCCTCGCCCGCCTAGCACTGGGCCAGGCAGAGTACCCGGTGGACAGCTTCCGCAGTGCCGGTGAGGACCTGGCGCGTCAGGCCCGCTGGTGGAAGCGCGAGGACATCGCCGAGGCCGCCGTGGACACCACCCCCGGCGCGTTTGCCGGCGAGGTTGCCCTGGTCACGGGTGCTGCCCCTGGTTCCATCGCCACCGCGCTGGTCGAGCGCCTGCTGGAGGGCGGCGCGACCGTCATCATGACCGCCTCCCGTGTCAGCCAGGCCCGCAAGGAATTCGCGCGCACGCTCTATGCCGAGCACGGCGCTGCTGGTTCCGCCCTGTGGCTGGTCCCGGCGAACCTGTCGAGCTTCCGCGATATTGACGCGCTCATCGACTGGATCGGCTCCGAGCAGCGCGAGTCCGTGGGCAACGAGGTCAAGATCCTCAAACCGGCCCTCACACCGACGCTGGCCTTCCCCTTCGCCGCGCCAAGCGTATCCGGTTCGCTGGCGGATGCCTCTGGCACCACCGAGGCCCAGGCCCGCCTGCTGCTGTGGTCCGTGGAGCGCACCATTGCGGGGCTGGCAAGGCTGAGCCAGGAGGATGTGGACAAGCGCTGCCACGTTGTCCTTCCGGGCTCGCCCAACCGCGGCACCTTCGGTGGCGACGGCGCCTACGGCGAGGTCAAGGCCGCGCTCGATGCCATCCTCAACAAGTGGAAGGTCGAGGCCGGCTGGCCGCAGGGTGTCACCCTGGCGCAGGCCAAGATCGGCTGGGTTGCCGGCACGCACCTCATGGGCGGCAACGATGGGCTGGTGCCCGCCGCCGAGAAGGCCGGCATCAAGGTGTGGAGCCCGGAGGAGATTTCCGCCGAGCTCATGGACCTGGCCAGCGCCGACTCGCGCGAGCAGGCAGCCCACGCGCCGGTGGAGAAGGACCTCACCGGCGGCCTGGAGGGCTTCTCCCTCAAGGAGCTTGCTACCGATGTGGAGCCGGCCGAAACCACTGGCGCAGTTCCGAACGAGGATAAGGACGCCCCCGCCACCATCACCGCGCTGCCCAACCAGGTGCAGGCAGTACAGCCTGGATTGGAGGAAGAAGTTGGCCAGGTCACCACGGACCTAGAGGACATGGTGGTCATCGCCGGCATCGGCGAGGTCTCCTCGTGGGGCTCCGGCCGCACACGCTTCGAGGCCGAGTATGGATTGCAGCGCGATGGTTCCGCGGAACTGACCGCCGCTGGCGTACTGGAGCTGGCCTGGATGACCGGGCTGGTGGAATGGCGCGAGGACCCGCACCCGGGCTGGTTCGTGGTCGAGAGCGATGAGGAGATCGCCGAGGAGGACATCTTCGAGCGCTTCCGCGATGAGGTCGTCGCACGCTCCGGCGTGCGCACGCTGACGGATAAGTATCATCTCACCGATCGCGGCTCCATCGACCTGACCACTGTCTTCCTGGACCGTGACGTCACCTTCACCGTGGATTCGGAGGCCACCGCCCGCGATATCCAGGAAGCGGACCCAGAGTTCGTCACCATCGTCGAGGTGGACGGCGAATGGCAGGTCACCCGCCGCCAGGGTGCGACCGTCAAGGTGCCGCGCAAGGCCACGCTGACCCGCACCGTCGCCGCCCAGATGCCGGATGACTTCGACGCTGCCAAGTGGGGCATCCCAGAGCACATGCTCGACTCCCTGGACCGCATGGCGGTGTGGAACCTGGTCAGCGCGGTGGATGCCTTCACCCAGGCCGGCTTCTCCCCGGCGGAGCTGCTGCGCTCCATCCACCCGGGCCAGGTGGCCACCACGCAAGGCACCGGTATCGGCGGCATGGAGTCCCTGCACAAGGTCTTCGTCACCCGCTTCCTCGGTGAGGAGCGCCCGTCCGACATCCTGCAGGAGGCCCTGCCCAACGTCATCGCGGCGCACACCATGCAGTCCCTCGTGGGCGGCTACGGTTCCATGATTCACCCCATCGGTGCCTGCGCTACCGCGGCGGTGTCGATTGAGGAGGCCGTGGACAAGATTGCCCTGGGCAAGGCCGATGTGGTCGTGGCCGGCGGTATCGACGATGTCCAGGTGGAGTCCCTCCAGGGCTTCGGCGACATGAACGCCACCGCGGAGACCGCCAAGATGACCGCCAAGGGAATCGATGATCGCTTCATCTCCCGCGCCAATGACCGCCGCCGCGGCGGCTTCCTCGAAGGCGAGGGCGGCGGCACGGTCCTGCTCGTTCGTGCCTCACTAGCAGCCGACTTAGGACTGCCGGTGCTCGCGGTGGTCGCCCACGCGGCCTCCTATGGCGACGGCGCCCACACCTCCATCCCGGCCCCTGGCCTGGGCGCTCTGGGTGCTGGCCGCGGCCGGGAGAACTCCCGCCTGGCGCGCTCGCTGCGCGGTCTGGGCCTGACACCGAACGACGTCAGCGTCCTGTCCAAGCACGACACCTCCACCAACGCCAACGACCCCAACGAGTCGGAGCTGCACTCCCTGCTGTGGCCGGCGATTGGCCGCGATGAGGACCAGCCGATGTTCGTCATCTCCCAGAAGACGCTCACCGGCCACTCCAAGGCGGGTGCCGCGCTCTTCCAGACTGGCGGCATCATCGACGTCTTCCGCACGCACCGCATCCCAGCGAATGTGTCTCTGGATTGTGTTGACCCACTCATCGCCCCGAAGGCGCCGAACCTGGTGTGGCTGCGTTCCCCGCTGGACCTCGGCTCTGCGGGCCACAGCGTGAAGGCCGCGGCACTGACCTCGCTTGGCTTCGGCCACGTCAGCGCGCTCATCGTCTACGCCCACCCAGGCGTGTTTGAGCAGGCCGTGTCCCAGCAGCGCGGGGCGGACGCCGCCGCCTCGTGGCGTGAGCGCGCCGAGCAGCGCCTACGCGCTGGCCGCGCCCACTTCGAGGCCGGCATGCTGGGCCGCGCCCCGCTCTTCGAGGTCATCGACGGCCGCCGCCTCCCAGCACGCGACGCCAAGGTGATGATTGACGGCTACGGCCTCGTCGACGCAGACAAGGCCGCGGAAATCTCCATGCTCCTCGACGCCGATGCGCGCCTGGGCGCAAACGGTGAATTCCCGAGTATGTAGTCGTTAGCTAACTGGCTGGCCAGACCAGCCAGTAGTAGATAGAGCTCCGGCCCGCTTCCTGAAAAGGGAAGTGGGCCTGAGCCTTTTGTATCCGCCATCGAATCGGCTACTACGTTTCAGCTAACGCTCGACCAACTTTTGCTTCTCAGGGTCATAAACGGCGGAAACGATATCGCCAGTCTGAATCATCTGAATCGCCTGATTGATCACCGGAAGCGGCGCGACGAACCACTCATGGGGATTGTAGGTGCGCCCATCGATCCCAACCTGAGACACCTTCAACCGCACGTCCGCAAAGCAGTGACTCACGATAAGAGTTATCTGGCGCATTGCGCTCGCAGTCCACCGGGATAACTGCTATCCCGGTAAACTAAGATATCGATCTACCGGGATAAGTCATATCCCCAGTGCGTCGAGCGCATGAGAGGAGTCAGCTGTGGCAAAGACAGTCGAATTGGAATGGATCCCTGCTGATGGCAGCGGTCTTTCTCGACGCGCCAAGCAAGGCGGGAAGTATTATGCTTTTGTTCCCGATCCCCTCGCAGGTATGTCGTTGAAGCTTCCGTCCGAGCTCTCGCGACGTATCGTTCGCATCGAGCGGGAGATTCACAATCTTGGGATGAGAGACAATACCCACTCGCTTGAAGGAGTTGCGCGACTCCTGCTCCGTTCTGAGGCCGTCGCTTCCTCCCGGATCGAGGGAATCGCTCCCAACTCCGACAAAGTAGCCATGGCGATCCTCGCGCGTGAATCAGATTCCGGAATTCGGGGTTTCAAAGAATCCGCAACAGCTGTCGCCCGCAATGTCGCCATCCTCGACACCATCAATGCAGACTTGGCTTACAAAGACGAGCTGGTCCTGGATGACATTGTTGCAATGCAGACTGCACTCGTTGCAGAAAAGCCTTTACAAGGAGTACGTACTACTCAAAACTGGATTGGCGGGTCTGACTATCACCCCATCGGTGCGGCTTTTGTCCCCCCGCCTCCTGTAGAAGTCCCAAGACTCCTCGACGATCTCATTGAATACTTCAACGGGGCAGACCACGCCGCGCTCGTTCAAGCAGCGCTCGTTCATGCCCAGTTCGAGACCATCCACCCATTCCCGGATGGGAACGGGCGCGTGGGACGAGCCATGATTCACGCGCTTTTGCAGCGCAGAGGGCTCACCGATGCTGCGGTTCTCCCCGTCAGTATGGTTCTGGCAACGCTCGGTGACCGTTACGTCGACGGACTCACGAAATTCCGCGAGGGTGACGTGCTGGCATGGATCTCTTTCTTCGTCGAGGCTGCACAAGTCGCCACCACCAAAGCAGCTGAACTTGCGGATAGCGTCGCCGCGCTAGAAGCAGAATGGATGGACAAGGTCAATCACCACCGCACTGCGCAAGGAAGCAAGCGCGCATTGAAATCGAATTCAACGGAGTTCCAACTGCTCAAGAAGCTTCCTGCCATGCCTTTGGTCACGGTGTCCATCGTGAAGTCCGAGCTGGGGATTTCATCGACAAGCACGGCCCGAGATGCTCTCGATTCACTCACCGACGCTGGCATTCTGCGTAAGAAAGTCATCGGTGCGGGCGGGCTTCTCGGTTACTTCGCTGACGATGTTTTCATGTTGGTCGACGATGCTGAACGCCAACTCGCCTCGACGCAGTTTAATACTCAGCTTTCACCCCCGACCGGCCGAGCAGTTCCAGCCCTTCGCGATAAATAAGCAGTAATCAATAGTGGTCACGCACTTCGTTTCCTTGCATAAGGCAAAGCGTCGTGCTGATGCGACGCTGCAGGAGGAGGGGGCGTCGGAAAGCTCAAAAGAGACCGTCACTAAAAGTGACGGTCCCATCATGGCGCAGGTTAGGTGCCCTTGACGTTGAGGATCTGGCGCAGGGTGTGCTTGACCTCAACGAGCTGGGCGGCATCGGCCATCACGCAGTCGATGTCCTTGTAGGCGTCCGGAATCTCATCGACGAACTCGGCGCCGGGACGGTAGACGATGCCTTCCATGCGTGCGGCAAGGTCCGCCTCGGTGAAGCGGGCCTTGGCCTGGGTGCGCGACATGACGCGACCCGCGCCGTGCGGCGCAGACTTGAGGCCCGGCGGGTAGCCCTTGCCTTCCACGACGTAGCTAGCGGTGCCCATCGAGCCGGGGATGAGGCCGCGGTCGCCTTCGTCCGCCTTGATGGCGCCCTTACGCGTGAGCCACACATTTTTGCCGTAGTGGCTCTCACGTTGGGTGTAGTTGTGGTGGCAGTTGATGCGCTCGAGCTCGAGGGTCTCCCGGTCTGCGCCGGCCCAGGTGGCGACGCAGTCGAGGAAACGGTCCATCATCTCATCGCGGTTGAGCAGCGCAAAGTGCTGTGCCCAGTGGAGATCCGCAATGTAGGAGTCGAACTCTTCCGTGCCCTCGACGAGGTAGGCCAGGTCCTTGTCCGCGAGCTGGATCCAGTGCTTCTCGCAGTGACGCTGCGCGGCCTTGATGTGCTTCTGTGCGATCTTGTTGCCCACGCCGCGCGAGCCAGAATGCAGGAACAGCCAGACGCGGTCCTCTTCGTCGAGGCAGAGCTCAATGAAGTGGTTACCGCCGCCCAAGCTGCCCAGCTGCTGACGCCAGTTTTTGGAGTGGCCGAGATCCACGCCAGTGTCCTGGGCCAGCTGCGAGAGCTCGCGCGTGCGGGCCTCGGTGCGCGGGTCCATGATCCAACCGTTGTAGTTTCCGGGCGAGAGCGGAATGGAGTCTTCGACCGCGGTGCGCAGGTCCTCGAGAGCGAAGTCCTGGATGTCCGCGTGGGTGAGCCCCGTGCGCACGGCAATCATGCCGCAGCCGATGTCCACGCCGACGGCCGCCGGGATGACGGCGCGCAGCGTGCCGAAGACAGTGCCGACCGAGGAGCCCTTGCCAAAGTGGGCATCAGGCATGAGCGCCACGTGTGGGTAGACGAAGGGCAGGTCAGCGACGAGTTGTGCCTGCGCCACCGTCTTGTCTTCAACAATGGAGGCGAAGTTGTGCAGGCGCATAAGAGAGCCTTTCTCTGCGTTTGCGTAACGCAGTTCGTGAGAAAGGGCCTGCTTGGGCGGCTGACTTATAAGTTGTGCGCGCGGGTCGCGCGGCTGGCACCAACGTCCGGGATAAGCAGGGCCGCTTTCCCGGGAAATGGTCAAGTCAGCCTGTTAGAAGAGTTGCTTAAAGAGGCGTCCTAGCGGCTGATTGTTATGGGTCATCATCGCGGTTCGCCTCCTTTATGCTTTCTTGTTCTTCTTCTTTCGGGCTGTTAGTGCTGCGTGTGAGCCTACACGATCTACGCGATTTCTACATGCGATTGATGATGCAAGGAAATTCACCCAGCCACGAAAACTTGACACCGTCCATTCAACCGCATTCACTGCCTGCTCATTTGTTCGTCCGTCTGGCGGGGTGTCGTGCGCCGTGACAAGCTTCGTTTAATCGTTCAGCCCGCCTCGCCCTAGTCGAGAGTGGGCTGGATCTTTATCTGGGTTATGCAGCAAGAGTGCACTGGGCAAGGCCGACGTCGTGGTCGCCGGCGGCATCGACGAGCGCTTCATCTCCCGCGCCAACGACCCGAACGAGTCCGAGCTACACTCCCTGCTGTGGCTGCGCTCCCCGCTGGACCTCGGCTCTGCGGGCCACAGCGTGAAGGCCGCGGCACTGACCTCGCTTGGCTTCGGCCACGTCAGCGCGCTCATCGTCTACGCCCACCCAGGCGTGTTTGAGCAGGCCGTGTCCCAGCAGCGCGGGGCGGACGCCGCCGCCTCGTGGCGTGAGCGCGCCGAGCAGCGCCTGCGTACTGGCCGCGCCCACTTCGAGGCCGGCATGTTGGGCCGCGCCCCGCTCTTCGAGGTCATCGAGGGCCGCCGCCTCCCGGCACAGGACGCCAAGGCCGCCGAGATTGCCATGCTTCTCGACGACTCCGCGCGCCTCACCGAGGACGGCACCTACCCCACCGCCTAAGGTGCTAGCCCCTAACAGCAAGCCCTAAGAACAAGCCGAGGACGTCCGCTCAGAAGCGGGCCTCCTCGGCTTCTTTTCTATCTGCGCACATATCACTTCGTGATAGTTTTCCCATAAAGCACCGTTTACTTAATTGTGAGACTTCCACGAGCCAGGGGTGAAGCATGGATATTGAGAAGTTCCTCATCACAGCAGTCGGCGTGCTCAGCGTTGTGTGCCTTATCGGTTGGCTCATGGCTGATTATGAGTGGGCAACCAAGACCACAACGATCACGGGCTTCGGTTTCCTCATCTCAGCACTGCTTGAAAAGCACAGGCAAGACAAAGCCTCGGGCCACCGCCGGGAAGAATCCGCACAGTGACAACTTGCCGGGTGGGCGCGCAGCGCGGAAGGTACACCTTCCCTCGGCTTCACAACTGCCCTATCTGCCAAACTTAGCGCCGATCCATGCAACGCGAGGGCAAGGTTTTGTCAACTAGGCGCGTTCTTCCATTGCTTCCTCTGGAAGCTCATCCTGCACCTGCCGCGCGTTATCTGAAATCTCACGCGCCCTCTGCTCCAAGCTCTCCTGCGCGCGGGCTTGGGCTTGGGAGGAGCTATCGGAACGCGGCGGAGCTTGGATGAAACGCTCGGAGTGCAATCCCAGCTGCAGCTCCTTAGCGCGCAGCACCTCGGCATCAATCTTGATGCCGACGATGAGCACCGTGTTCATCAACCACGTGGCCACGAAGACCGCCATGACGGTACTCAACGCACCATAGGCGCTGGCCGCGGCAAGATACTTCAGGTAAAGGCCTACCAATCCCCAGGACACAACCGTGCCCACGAGCGCCACCACGGAACCGGAGGTTATCCACCTAAAGCGCCCGGGACGCACGTTGGGACCGAAGTGATAGAGCACCGCGATCAGCGTGAGAACCACAACCACAGTGACTGGGAAGCGCAGCCAGTTCCACACCGGGAGGAAGATTCGTACCAAGTATGTGGCGGCATCCTCTAGTCCTACGTTGCGTGCAAGCGGAATCAATCCTTCATTAAGAACTGCATCACGCAGCAAGTTGGCAAAGAGCACGATGACCGCGCCGACCACAATGACTGCTGTCAGCCCCCACATCAGCGCCCACGTGCGGATGATGCCGCGGCCTTCCACCCGGCCGTACACGGTATTGGCTGTCCGCGAGAAGGCCCGCACATACGCCGACGCCGAAAACAGCGAGATGGCCAGGGAGATGATCAGAGCCAACGTACCCTGCGCGCTGGAGCCGATAATCGTGCCGACGACCGTATGGGCTTGTTCTGATAGCGACCCGGGAACGTATTGCTCAATGAACTCAGAAGTCAGCTGCTCCACTTCCGCTTGGCGGGAGGAGAAGATAAGCGTAGCGATGGAATAGGCGGCCAGCACCGTAGGTGCAAAAGCCATGAGCGTGAAGTAGGTCATCCCGGCGGCGCGGTCCATGAAGGCATCGTGGAAGAAGTCATTCCACGTGCGGCGGATGACCAGCCCCCAGCTCTCCTTGCGCAGGCGGTTACCTTTAGCGAGGGGGTTGCGCTCATCATCGTGGCCTTCGACTTCAAGGATGGTCGAGCTCTTAAACGGCACGATAGTCTCTGGCTCTTCGGCCGGAATAGCGTTGCCTCGGGTCTCCTCTTCGCTCATATCTGACCAGCGTATGCGGCACAGCCCGCATACAGGGGAAGGACACTCAGACCACAGGCTAAGCCGTGGTTACACTGGGGAGGCATGACTGAGAAGAACACCGACAACAAGATCAACGTAAAGTCCTTCGAGCTTGACCACCGGCTTGTCGACGCCCCCTATATTCGCGTCGCCGACCGCACTGACCTGGGCGGCGGGGTCGAGATTATCAAGTATGACCTGCGCTTCTGCCAGCCCAACAAAGAGCACCTCGGCACCGAAGCACTGCATTCGGTCGAGCACATGATGGCCAACTTCATGCGCAACTACACCGACAAGCTCATCGGCTTTGCACCAATGGGCTGCCGTACCGGCTTCTACGCCATCACCAACGGCATGGAACAGGACGAGCTGCTCCGCGCTGTCGAGGGCGCACTAAATGACATTCTCAATGCCACCGAGGTTCCTGCCGCCAACGAAGTGCAGTGCGGCTGGGGCGCCCACCACTCACTCGAGGGCGCACAGGAGGCCGCACGCAATTTCCTCGCGGCCAAGGATGAGTGGCTCAACGTCATGGCCTAGCCACCCAAGTCCTCCTTAAATGCTCACACCCAGCCAGATGGGCTCCGGCTCCAGCGTCACGCCGAAGGCCTTCTGAACCCCGGCGCGGATGTCGCGGGCCAGCGCAACGATGTCGTCTGCGGTGGCCTCACCACGGTTGGTCAGCGCCAGGGTGTGCTTAGTGGAAAGTGTTGCCTTCGCGCCCGACTCTTCACCTGGGTAGCCCTTGGCAAAGCCAGCGCGCTCGATGAGCCAGGCAGCGGAGAGCTTTTCCTTTCCTTCTCCAGATGCGGTGCCGCTTGCCGGCACCGCATGGCGGGGCATGCGGTCAGCATCCTCGTCGCCGCGGGTGGCGCGGACGGCTTCCTGGATGGAGTCAGCAAGCTGCGGCTCCACGATGGGGTTGGTAAAGAAAGAGCCGGCTGACCAGGTGTCGTGGTCGTCTGGGTCGAGCACCATGCCCTTGCTGCGGCGCAGCGCTAGCACTTCCTCGCGGACCTCGGCCACGGGGCGGCGCTCACCGGGGTTCTGAGTGAGCTGGCCAAAGCGCAGCGGCTTGGATAATCCATCAGTGGTCAGCTGCAGCTCAATAGCCAACACCACGCCGCGGCCAGTGAACTTCAGGTTGGAGTAACGGTAGGCCAGCTCCAGTTCCTCGGCCGGTACCCACGTCGCGGTGCGGGTAGCGCGCTCATAGAGATAGACCTGCGTGAGGACGTCGGAGGTCTCCGCACCATAGGCGCCGACGTTCTGTACCGGTACGGCACCTGCATTGCCCGGGATGCCGGAAAGGCACTCGATGCCGCCCAGACCGCACTCCACGGTCAGGGCCACGACGTCATCCCACACCGCGCCCGCATCAGCGCGCACGAGTCCGTTGGCCACGGTGACGTCGATGTCCTCGAAGTCGAGGGTGACCACCACGACATCCAACTGGCCTTCCGCCACCACGAGGTTGGAGCCGCCGCCGACAACGAGGTAGTCCTGGGAGGACTCGTCAAGCGTGGCCAACGCAGCGATAGCGGCCTCAGCGCTGGCGCAGCGCACCGTCACCAGCGGTGCACCACCGATGCGCAGCGTCGTGAGATCGGCGAAGGTGGTCTCGGAATCCAGAGTGACTCCGTCAATGTCAGCGAGGGTCAGGAATTTATCTAGCACGTCTACCAAGGTAGTCTGTAACTCATGTCAACCCGTAGCGAAAACACCGTTATCATCAACCAGCCCATCGATAAGGTGCACAAGGCACTGACCACACGGGAGTACTGGGACTTCATCGTGGCCAAGCTGTCCCCGGAACCGGGTACCGTGCACGAGTTCACTGGCAACACCGCTGTGCTCTACGAGATTCTTCCGACCTCCCTCCTTCCGGAGGCCGTTCGCGCCATGGTCTCCCAGGACCTGAAGGAAAAGCGCACCGTGACCATCGGCGAGCTGGTGGACAATCAGATTTCCGTCTCCTTCACCGCTGACGTCAAGGGCACCCCGGTCGACTTCAAGGGTGACATCACCTACAAGGCCCAGGATGAGACCACCGTTCTGGATTACGTCACCGAGGTTTCCGTCAACATCCCGATGATGGGCGCTGCCATCGAGCCGAAGGTCGCTGAGGCCCTGCAGGAGCTCTACACCAACGAGGGCAAGCTCACCGAAGAGTGGATCTCCAACAACCTCTAAACAACTCCCTACACCACAGTTGTTGCCATGGCCGATCACGCGCATAACCTGAAAGCTCAGGAAAGCGCTGGTCGGCCTTTCGGCGTTGTTACCCGCGGCACCACCAACCCCAACCGCCTGCGCCGCTGCGATCGCTGGATGGTGGCGCACCCTGAAATCTCTTCGCTGCTGCGCTCCACGAGTAAGCCGCTGGCTCTCGACGTCGGCTACGGCGCCTCCCACACCACCACCGTGGAGTGGGCGGGCTGGCTGCGCAGCGTTAACCCGAATACCCGGGTAACGGGCCTAGAGATTTCCCCCGAGCGCGTCTTGCCGCCGCGCGATGGCGTCACCTTTGAGCTGGGCGGCTTCGAGCTTGCCGGCTACCGCCCGCAGCTAGTGCGCGCCTTCAACGTGCTGCGCCAGTATGACGTTGACCAAGTAGAGAAAGCCTGGAACACGGTGACCTCGCGTCTTGCTCCGGGCGGCTTCTTCGTGGAGGGAACCTGCGATGAGCTAGGGCGCAGGGCGGCCTGGGTGCTTCTCAGCGCCGCCGGTCCACGCACGCTGACCCTCGCCTGGGATCCCTTCGACGTTCAGCGCCCCAGCGATATCGCGGAGCGCCTGCCCAAGATCCTCATCCACCGCAACGTGCCGGGTGAGCCAATCCATGAACTCCTGCAAGCGGCCGATGCCGCCTGGGACCGCGCCGCCGGCTGGTCTCCTTATGGACCGCGGGTGCGCTGGCGCATGGCGCGTAAAGAACTCCGACAGACAGTGCCCATCCATCCGGTGAACCGCCGCCTGCGGGATAACGTGCTCACAGTGGATTGGGAACTCGTAGTTGGCCAACTTTAAGCCCGTGCGCCACACTAGTAGTCATGGCTTCTTCTAAATCTCCCGCCTCAACGGCCTGGAAAATTTTCATCGGCGTGCTCGTTGCACTCCTGCTCATCATCTTGGTAGCTGAGCTCGGTATACGCTGGTTCTTGGGCTCACAGATGAAGAGCGAATTCACCCAGTCCGCCAAGGAGCAAGGCGTGGAGACCTCCGAGGAACCGGAAGTAAGCTTTGGTGCCAGCCCCATGGTCTTTGGCATGCTCAACGGCAAGATTCCGCAGATGGATATGAAGACCCCGTCCACGCTACAGATTGAGGGCACTAACATCATCGGCCAACCGGCCGCTGATATTCACGTCGAAGACATGACGCTGTCCCAGGAGCCGGTCGCGGGCACGCTGCGGGCTTCGACGACGGTCCCGGATCAATTCCTACTGGCCAGCTTCCAAAAGGCTATTGCTGAGCAGTCCGGCTATGACGCGCTGGGCAACCTCGTGGTGACCGCGATTACCGCCAACGATGCCGAGGATGACCTC
This sequence comes from Corynebacterium sp. HMSC05D03, assembly GCF_001807205.1. Classification (NCBI taxonomy): domain Bacteria; kingdom Bacillati; phylum Actinomycetota; class Actinomycetes; order Mycobacteriales; family Corynebacteriaceae; genus Corynebacterium; species Corynebacterium sp. HMSC05D03. The sequence goes on from NZ_KV788165.1 coordinate 31,776, forward strand.
GAAGTGGAATTTGCCGGTGGCCTGGCCACGCTCTCGCTCAAGCCGGAAGCTCGCGACGGCAAGCTCGCCATCGATGCGAAGGAAGCATCGCTCTTCGGCTTCGACCTGCCCGAGCAGGCCACCTCCGCGATTTCGAATGCCTTGGCCGAAGGCATGGAGGAACAGCTCGCGGGCCAGCAGCTGACCTTCGAATCCGTGGATGTTGGGGCTGGCGAACTCACGCTCACCCTCATTGGCCACGACGTTCCGATGAGCGAGCTCGATTCCGCTACCGCACCAGCACAGCAGGCACCGGCTAATTAAGAATTAAGACTCTCCACGGACAGTTGCGTATCCAGGGCTTCGTCGTCTGAAACGACGGAGCCCGTTTCAATGAGGCACTGATAACCTGCCTGTTCGGCAGCACGCAGATACTCCGCCACCGGCAGAGCTGGATGCTCAGGAAGAATGAGCCCCAAGCGCACGGGCAGCGGGCAGGCTTCGCGGAGGGTGACGAGCTCGGAGAGGAGCGAGGTGGCATCCCCTAGCAGCGCATCCACCGCAACCCACACCTCGGCCGCACCTGATTGCACGGCCAGCCGCGCTTCTGCCGCCTTCACCAAGGAGTGGTGGCGCCCGGTGGGATAGCCGGCAACTGCAATGACGTGCTCTGCGCCCTCGGCGGCAAGCACGTGGTGCGGGGAGACAAGCGCTCTTTGCTGCCCCGCTGACTGGGTTCGCGCCTCCTCCACGGAGGCCTCAAGCAGGTTCAGCATTAGTAGGAATAATCGCCGTTGATGATGGCCTTGAGCTGCGGGCGCACATCGAACCAGTACACGCCGGTGATGATGGCGCCAATCCAGCTGACAAAGGGCAGCGGCAGGTTCATCAACAGGGCAGAGCCGACGAGCAGCCCGACCCATACCCACTTGTTCTGGCGGTCACCGGCGCGGAAGGCGTCCTCCCGCGTCATCGCTGCCAGAACGGCACCAAAGAGGGCGAAGAGGGATACCGCCATGAAAATGTACTGCGGTATCGACGCAATGGTGTTAAGAAAAGTGTGCATCAAGAAAGACTAACTAGTTCTCGTCAACTACTTCGCCGTCAATGACATCGTCATTCGGCTTCGGGGCATAAGGGTTGCGCGGGCTCTGCGGCTCCTGCGGCTGCTGGGCATGCTTGCCCTCCGCGCGCTGCTCCTTGGCATTGTTGATAGCGCCCTGCACACCCTCACGGGTCTCGTTGAAGGCGGTGTTGAAATCCTCACGAGCCTTCTCGAAAGACTCCGAGTTGCGGGTCTCACGGGCGGCGGAGGACACAGACTCCCCAATATTCTTCGCCGTGGAGGTCACGCGGTCGAAGAAGGACTCCTCCTTCGCAGTGCCATCACCCATGCCCGCCTCATCGGCAGCACGCGCGATGCGATCCGCCTGCGCACTCTGGGCTTGGTTCTGGCGCTCCTCCTTGAAACGGCCACCAAAATCCTTGGCCACATCAAAAGCAGAGGAACCGGCATTCTTGATTGAGTCAAATACGGACATGGTCGTCACTCCTTGTTAGACGCCAAAAAGCAGATGATTAACAGTGTAGATAACCAACCCAGCCAGCGCACCCACGACCGTGCCGTTAAGGCGAATGAACTGCAGGTCCTTGCCCACCATGAGCTCGATATTCTCGGAAGCCTCCTGGGCATCCCAACGCTTAATGGTCTCCGGAATAATCGCGATGATCTCCGGCGCGAACTTCTCCACCGCGTAGCGCGCGGCCTTATCCACCAGCTCGTTGGCTTGGGCCAGGAACTCCGAATCCTCCAACAGACGGTGCGCCAATTCCTTCACCTTGGCGGTGATCTTCTGACGCAGGAAGGACTCCGGGTCGGTGAGCTGCTCAATGAGCGTGGAGGAGACCGTCGCCCACATCGCCGCCGGTGCCTTCTGTGCCTGATCCGAGGCCAGCATCTCCTGCTTAATTCCCTCGATGCGCCCGCGCATATCTTCATCCCACTGCAGGTCCGAGGCCAGCTTGGATAGGTTGCGGCGAATGGCCAGGCGGGCCTCGTGGTTGCCGTTGCGGCGCACCTCATCGGCGAATTCCACGAGCTCTGCGTAGACCTTCTCCCCCACCATCTCGCGGGCAAAGCGCGGCGCCCAGCCTGGCATGCGCTCATCGATGGCGGTGACCACAGTGGATTCCATGCCGAGGATTTTCCCGTGTGCCCACTCGATGAGGTCATCCTCCAACGGCCGCGCCTTGCCATCCGCGATGTAGCCCTCCAACAGGCGTCCCAGCGGCGGGCCCCACTCCGGCTCTGCCAGACGGTCCATGACTTGGGTGCGGATGAACTGCTCCGCCTCCGCCGGGTCTAGGTCTGCGACCACGCTGGCTGCGCGCTCACCAATCCACGCGGAGACCTCCTCCGCCCGTCCAGGCTCCACGCCCTGGTGCGCCAGCCACAGCGGTATCTCGGCCTCCCGCACCTTGGCGCTGAGCGCATCCGCGGTGAGGAAGTTCTCCTCCACGAAGTCCTTGAGCGCATCACCCACGCGGTCCTTGTTGTTGGGGATGAGTGCGGTGTGCGGGATGGGCAGCCCCATGGGCCGGCGGAACAGCGCGGTCACGGCAAACCAGTCCGCCAGTCCACCGACCATTCCTGCCTCCGCTGCCGCACGCACGTAGCCCACCCAGACCGGAGCCCCGCTTGCCGACGCCTGCCACCACGAGCACCCCAAAAAGATCACCGCCGCACCAATCAGGAAGGACAGCGCAATCGCCTTCCAGCGGCGCAGGTCCGCCCGGCGCGCCTCCTGGTTTCCTGGCCGCGGCACAAACGACGTCTGCGCCGCCGACGTTTCCTTAGCCGGCTCAAGCCCTGCGTCTGCGCGGTGCGTCATGGGTTGGTTCTCCTTGGGGTAAACGAGGCTTCGTGATGGATAGCTAATCCATCAATCAACATTAGTGCGCGTAACGGACACACTCGATCGCCGCCAACACTAAGATCGACTCCTAGCTTTATGAACGCCAGCCTGCCGAGGGCTATTCCACTGAATTGAAGGGTGAACTAGGTGGCAAGACTCAGCCTCAAAGCAATCGAAGAACGCATCAAGCCGCTTGCTGGGAAAGATGAGTATGACCGCGAGTTCATCTTCGATCTCATGCTCGCCTACGGCCGTTCCAAGGGAAATATCACCCGCCTTCGTAACGGCTCACTCAACATCGCTGACGATCTGGAACACGAAGTAGCTCAGAAGAATGTCATCTACTTCCGCGAAACGACAGGTGGTCTGACTGAATTCCATCGCGCCCCTGTTTATAAACAAGCTCAAAGGAGGATTTGCCAAGACCTACGCCAACGCCGAGCAGCTGAATAAGCTGCTCGGCCCACGAGTGGGGTTGCCCGCAAATCGTGGACACGTAGTGGAGCTACCTAGTGGTTAGGC
>NZ_KV788165.1:35211-95866 GCF_001807205.1 Corynebacterium sp. HMSC05D03
ACCTAGTGGTTAGGCAGCTATTTCTTTTCTGCTGGTGGTTGAACCGGTGTGGTTCTCGAAGTCGACGGGGCTGACCATCCCCAGTGCGGAGTGCCGGCGCCGACGGTTGTAGACGACTTCAATCCAGTAGGCAACGGCCTTATGCGCGGCATCACGGGTCGCCCAGCGCTTACGGTCGTAGAACTCGGTTTTAAGCATGGACCAGAACGACTCGGCCATCGCGTTATCGAAGCACACACCAGTACGCCCCACGGACTGAGCAATGCCCAGGCTGCGGCACACCTCCCAGAGCTTGGACCTGACCCCTGTTAGGTAGACACCTGATATCCAGCCCGGTTGGGTTGGGAAGAAAGGTAATCTACCACCATGCCTAGGTACTCCGAACAGTTCAAACGTGATGCTGTGGCCCTCTACGAAAACAATGAGGACCTATCACTTCACGCGGCTTCAGCAGAGCTTGGAGTCAATCGCTCCTCACTTTATTCCTGGCTTAAGCAGTACGGCACCGGCAAACGTGCCCGCACGAAGACCATGCGTGACAAGGCCCAGGCGACCACTGATTCTGAACGGATCCGCCAGCTAGAAAAAGAAAACGCGAAACTGCGCGAAGAACGCGACATCCTGCGCAAGGCCGCGAAATATTTTGCTTAAAGAGACACGCTGGTAATCCGCTTCCAGTTTGTCGATGACCACCAAACCGAATACTCGGTCAAGCGGATGTGCCACGTGTTAAATCTCAATCGCTCCTCGTTCTACAAATGGCTCAACATCCGCCAAGAACGCAGGTTAAAGACGTGTTCCGATGCCCTTATTGGTGCGAGAATCAAGACCATCTTCGATAATGAGCACGGGCTTTATGGTGCTAAACGCATCGCTGCAAGCCTCAACGACGAGGCGGACTTTCCCCCGATCAACCACAAGAAGGTCGCACGCATCATGAAATCCATGGGGCTGAAAGGCTTTACTAAACGGCGTCGATGCATCACCACCAGGCGCAAGCCTGGCCATCGAGTCATGCCCGATTTAATAGGCCGCAAATTCACCGCTGACAGGCCGAACCACGTCTACGTAGGCGATATCACCTTCAGGATACCTCTCGTCGTGAACATCCCAATGCGTGTGTGATCTGCGCGTAGCTAGCACCATCAAGGCACATCGCGATGATCTGCTTGAAGTTGGCCACAAGGACCAGCTCCTTCCAAGTAGAAGTTGACGCAACACCAGCGGATTGTGGTGTCGCCAACATCAACTATGAAAGAAAACCCCCTTGCAGTACCGGGTACGCAGAACACCGGTACCAACTACGCGGACTCGCGGTACCAACTACCCCAAATCGACAGGTGGCATGCGCGGCGACATCGTCTTCCGCCTCACGGTGCCGTCCGCGCGCTGTGGCTGCTCCCTGCCGGAGCTCATGGGCTGGGTGGTCAAGGCCAACCAGGAGCAAGCCGTCGTGACCTCCTACCTCATCCTCAATGACGGCCACGAGGACTTGAACCTGCTGCTTCTCGGCCGCATTTCCACCGCCTGGGACTACAGTGACGCCCAGCTGCGGGCGCAGCTGGGCGGGATCCTCGCGCACATGTGGGTCTATGCCGAGGACTTCTACCGAGAGATCAACCCCAAGCGCGGGCTCGAGTACGTCTTTGAAAGTGGAGACTGACGAAAGGATTGGTCTCCGAAGACGGCAAACAAGTAATTAATGAGGTCTTGTGGATCCGTTTAGCTCGAAGCCACGGTCCAGACATCGGCCCATCCAGAAGAAAGCTCAGCGGCACGCCTCGTTGCCAGTACTAAAGATTCTTCGCGTGCAATGCCTTTTCCAGCGATGTCAAAAGCGGTGCCGTGATCCACGGAAACACGTACAACTGGGAGGCCAGAAGTGATGTTTACCCCGTTGTCTCCGTATACGGCCTTGAACGGAGCGTGTCCTTGGTCGTGATAACAGGCGATAACAAGGTTGTATTTTCCTTTTACTGCAGCAGGAATCAGTGCATCAGCTGGCAGCGGTCCTGTGACGTTTATTCCTTCTTCTTGAGCTCTTTGGATTCCTGGGAGCAGTTGGTCTTGGTCTTCATCGCCGAACAGACGATTTTCACCTGCGTGTGGATTGATTCCGCAAACTCCAATTGTCCACTCAGGGTGTCCATTAGCCTTTCCAAGAGCTGCTGCGAGTTTGATTACATTGTAGGTTCGATCCGGTGTACACGAATCAACTGCGGACTTGAGTGATTGGTGGGTGGTCAGGTGAAAGAGAAATAGATCATCTGCGGAAAGAATCATTGAATAGTTTTCCACGCCAAATTCATGTGCCAAGATTTCTGTATGTCCAGGCCACAGGTGTCCGCCCGCATGCATGGCTTCTTTGTTCAGCGGTGCGGTGACAATCCCTTGAACGAGGTTCTTTTTTGCGTCGTCGCATGCAGCGACGACGAATCGGTATGCACCATCGCCTGCGGTGGCCGAAACTTTGCCGAGCTCAACTCGTTCAAGTTCTGGTCCAACCTGGATGACTTCGATTCGGTTGGGATCATTAGTTGCGTCACTTGGAGAAGTCAAGACGTGAACGGAATTTGGATCTAGACCTGCTACCTCACATCCATGGCGCAATGAATTGGCATCACCGTAGGCTATGGGGACACAAATTTCACGCAGTTCAGGGTGAAGCAGGAGTGTCTTAGCTGTGATTTCGGGTCCGATTCCGGAAATGTCTCCGATGGTAATAGCAAGTGTTGGATTATTCATTTGAAATTCCTTTCCAAATTTGATTCACAATATTGATCAATAGATTGGGTTCCCCAAATCCACCAGACTTTGTCACGATGGGTAGCTTTTCAAATGGCCCGTCTACGACTATTGAGAGAGGAACGCCTTTTTCAATGCTTCCGAGAACTTGGGTATTTGCTATGGAAAGTTCTTTGAAGCATGCAGCAGAGCCGTCTCCACCGAAAATGATTAGCGATCCAAACTTTCCGCTTTGTAGTGCCTTCTTAGTAAGTGATGAAAGCTTGTTCGCGAAGTCAGATGCAACTTGAGCTCGTTTTTCAATCGATGCAGTAACCGTTGGGTTTGCTCTCAAGACGAGTACACCATTGGTGTCTTGCGAAAGCACACTGATTTGCCGTAGAAGGCTGGGCATTGAGGGGTCTTGTGTGAGCTGAGCTGGGGCCGGGCTGAACACAGTAGACGAAACTCCTGCGGAGTCTGAAATATATTCATCGACCTGTGCTTGACTCACGTCATGAATCGATGTCACCACGACCAAAGGTGGAAAATCGATTGGTAGCGGTAGTTTTGCTGCTGATTTTGGTTCGCTTGCCTTGGCGATAAGTGCTTGTGCAAGGCCGGCAGAGCCGACAAAGACAATTGGCCGCTCGACTCGGTCCGCGACTTCACTAATCTGCTCTAGATCTTCTTGAACTCTTGCATCGAAAGTAATTATTTGAGCGGTGCTTTCGATAATTTCTTGGACACAGTGGTCGACGTCGTGGTGATTCCTAACATGAAATGAGCCAGGAATTAGATCGCCAATTCTGGAAGACTTCACGGGTGTGATCGGATCTCGCCCACTGCGAGTTTCGGTAACTGGAATTCCGTCTACGTATAGAACTTCATCATTGATGACTCGTCCCATTTCTGGATATGCGGTGCAAACGAATGCGAGCGCATTTCGATTACCAAGTCCTGCGATTGCGCCCTTAATTTGTTGCGCCACAGATCCCCGCATCGTTGAATCAACCTTGAGATAAATCTGCTCAAACCCGGCTCTTATAGCTTGCTCAGTCAAATTCCTTGTGGTTTCCTCGGCCTTTGCGTAGCTTGGTCGGGTGGCAGCGTTGATTGCGACAACTTCACTTCTTGAATTGTCCAGTTTTACAAGTTCTTGAACGGAGCTTGTGAGGAGCGTGTTGAAACCGTTGTCTGCGAACTGGACTGCGGTGTCATTTGCTCCAGTAAGGTCATCCGCTAAGACTAGGGTACGAGGTAACATTTAGACTTTCTCCTCGTCAAGATTTTGTGGCACTTCGGCCTCACTCCGATCTATCAATCCGCCTTCTTTCTTGAGAACGTACGCTGCGAGTAGGGGAGCCAGAATTGCAGAAACAAGAACTGCGGCGGCTACCTGAGTTGTGGCTGCATCTACATATTGGACAAACGTAGGGTCTGCTTCTGCAACGATTAACGGAGTCGCTACAGCATTTCCAGCTGTTGTAGCCGCGGCGAAGCCCATGCCTGATTCTCGGCCGCGTCGAAGAACAAATTTGTATCCAAGATAGGTAACCGCGCCGGTAAGAAGTACCGAAATTACGCCGAGGATCAGTCCCATCGCTCCGCCTGTGGCGATTGAGCCCAAGTTAATTCCGGTTCCTAGAGCAAAGGCAAAGAATGGAATTACGATGGCACCGGTAGGACGGAGAACGTCGGTCCATTTGGGATCAAGATTTCCTACAACCATTCCAATGATGAGTGGAATGACTGCTGCGGCCATTAGCGAGAGAGGGATGTCGGCCATTCCTGAAGCGCCTAAGAAAAGTAAAGTGAAGAAGGGGCCATCATTTACGGCTGAAGCGATGTACGCGCCGCGATCTCGGTAGTCGCCGTATTTGCCAGTGAAAGCGAGCCATACTCCGCCGTTGGAATTTGCTACCACGGTTAGTAGAGCGAGGATTGAAATTCCGAAGAATCCATCCAAACCGATCAGGTGTCCAAGCCCAACGATCAGAAGGCCCGGAATAATTGTCTTGGCGAGAAGAATTGTTCCCGCATGTGCGAGCACTGGTCCGGAGCTTCGAACAGTGATTTGGGTACCTGTAGCAAAAATTAGTAGTGCAATTAGTGGCGTCGCGGACGATTTGAAAAGTCCGGTGGTAAAAGAACCCATGTCAAGGAATGAAGGGAAGAAAGTTCCGACGATTGATCCCAGAATGAGGGGGATGACCATTGTTCCGCCAGGGACTTTATTCATCCAATCCCAGAGAGGAAGGATTGATTTTTGTGATTCAGCCATTCCAATATCCTTAGTGTAGATGCTGACAGACAGCATCGCTTATCCGTACAAGTAAGAATTTAGCAACTTGTACGGATAAGTCAAGGGTCTTATGGCTGTCTTTTTGTGTGCCGGTTCACACTATGTGGAAGTTTCGAGATCTAGCGCAACGCGGGTACCGGCGTGGAAAGTGGTAAATCGTTCGATCTCATCCCCGTCGATATTTGTTGTATTGCCTGAGAGCACAAGAAGGGGGGCGCCAACTGGCAACTCTAAGAGGGCGGCTAATTCCTCAGACGCAGGAATGGCTGTAATTGATCGTGACGAATGGGTAGGCATGTTTCCTGCTGAGCGGAATAGGTCATGTAGCGAACTCTGCTCCAGTGAATCTTCGTCTACCCCCGTGGCAGCCTCGAAAGGTACCTGCGTGTCGATGACGCAGAATGGTACACCGTCCAAGAATCTGATTCGGCGAAATGTAATATCTCCACTAATGGAATTCCTTGTCAGCGTCAGCACTTTCGTACGAACGTCCATTTCTTGGAGCAGGGCCTGCATGCCTAGACCATTAAGTGATTGGGCAACTCGATGGACTCTCTTCGGATTTATTACCTCTGTTTGTCGACCTTGCGATTTGGAAAGTAAACCTTCTGATTCTAAGAGGGAAAGCGCTTGGCGAATGACGGATCGGGAGACGTCAAAACGCTGTTGAAGGCTGGATTCGGAAGGTAAGTATCCAACTAGCACAGATGAATTTATTTCGTCTCGGAGTGTTGTGGCGACGGTCAAATAGAGCGGTATTCGAGTTGGCATTGGAATATTCGGGGTTATTGAACCTGTTTTAGGTCTAATCCTATCGGCAAATCCCCTCGCATTGTTGGAACCACATTTTGAACATGCTTTGGCATTCCTTTGGAAATGCATTGGGTCGTTCGAGATTCTATTTTCCTGGAGATCGGTATCGAGTGCAGAAGGTTGGTTGATTCGGCTGGGGCAAGGTTGGGGGCTAGGGGTGTCGAACAAGAAATAGTAGATCGACCAAGGGCCATAATCTAAGCCTTGCTCCATTAACTGTTGTCTGGCATGGACGACTGCGATTTTGTCGGCTTCGTCAAATTTCTTAAACGGGTTCTTCGGGGCAGTCGAATCCGGCACAATACCTGCTCGGCCCTTCTGCGCTATCCGGTGTTTGATGTTGTGGTACGTCTGCCGCGAGATCCCCAATTCTTTGCAAAACTGTGTGACCGTCTTGCCGTCACGAACGGGATCGAAATCTGCGACCTTTCTACGCTTATGCAATGGAATAGCCATCCGGCTATTCCACCGCCGTAAATGTCCCAAAAGCCACTAGACATCCTGTCCAAAACCTCCTGGACTCCGCGTCCAAAAAGTCGCTAGACATCACAGTTCTAGGCTGAATGAATATTCCGCGCAAGGAGGCACGAGCGGGACGTCGCCAAGCGCCGGCGCTCACCCCAAACGCCAACAACCCCCACCTCCTCACATGGTCTCCCATGCGTTGTGTTTGTTTGGAGGTGGGGGTTGTTGTGGTACCAGTACAGAAACTCAGGCGTTCAACGGCCTAGGAGGTGCCTAGTTGATGCGGCCGGTTTCCTTGCGGTACTGGCGGTAGTAGCGGCGGCCATACTTGACGGCGGCGATAGCCAGGATGGCTACGACAACGCTGGCGATGGCGCCCACGATCAGGTTGATCTGGTAATCAGCACCCGCGGTACCGTCCGGGTAGAGCCAGGTGCCGAGGCCCCAGATCAGGATGCCCAGCGGCGGCAGGATCGAGAGAGTCAGACCCATGCCCACCCAGGTGGAGGTGCGCAGCAAAGAAGAGTGCGGTGCGCCGTAAGAAACGGGGTCATATCCCTCGATGTAGGAGTCCTGAATCTTACCGGAGAACTCCGGGTAGGTCTCGCTGTGGTGATCAGCAACTGCCGGGTTGAGGTCGCTCATGGCTGAAACTTTCTCTCGTTCCTGTTAATCCTGTGAATGACTATAGCTTAGTCGTCCTTGCCGCGGAAAGCAGCACGTGCGCGTTCGCGGGTAACCGCGGAAACCGCGGTCAGCGGCACACCAGCCGGGCAGACGTCGGCACACTCGCCATAGAGCGAGCAGTGGCCGAAGTTCTGCTCCAGATCGTCCACCATGTTGCGTGCGCGGCGGCCACGCTCTTCCTTGCCCAGCGGCATGAGGGAGAGGTGAACCAGCTTGGCGCCGGTGAACAGGTGGGCAGCACCGTTCGGGCAGGATGCCACGCAGGCACCGCAGCCGATGCAGGCAGCGTGATCCAGGGCGTACTCGGAGGTCTCGTGGTTGACGTGCAGGGTGTCAGCGTCCGGAGCGGTACCCGCATCCATGGACACGTAGCCGCCCTGCTCCATGACGTGGTCCAGCTTGGCGCGGTCCACGATCATGTCCTTGATAACCGGGTAGGCAGCGGAGCGGAAAGGCTCCAGCTTGATGGTGTCGCCATCCTTGAACTGGAAGAGGCGCTGCTGGCAGGCCGGGGTGTTCTGGCCCGGGCCGTGCGGGCGGCCGTTGACCAGGAGGCCACAGGTACCGCAGATGCCCTCGCGGCAGTCAGAAGCGAATGCGAAAGGCTCGGTGCCTTCCTCAATGAGGCGGTCGTTGACGTGGTCGAGCAACTCCAGGATGGACATCTGCTCGGCGGCGTCGTCAACCTGCACGGTCTCGAACTTGCCTTCTTGCGTCGGTCCGGCTTGACGCCAGATCTCAAGTGTCAGTTTCATTACTTGTAGTTCCTTGTCATCAGCGGGATCGAATCAAAGTACAGCGGCTCAGCGTGGCGGATGAACTCGCCCTCAGCAGCGCCCGGCTCCCAAGCGGAAACAAAGCACCAGTTCTCGTCATCACGCTCGGCCTCGCCGTCCTCGGAGAGGTGGTCCTCGCGGAAGTGAGCACCACAGGACTCGTCGCGGTCAAGGGCGTCAATACACATGAGCTCACCCAGGTCGATGTAGTCAGCAACGCGCAGACCGTACTCGAGGACCTGGTTCATGTCGTTGGCCTCACCAGTGATGCGGACGTTAGCCCAGAAGTCCTTGCGCAGCTCGCGAACCTTCTCGATGGCAACCTTGAGGTCCTCGACGTTACGGGACACGCCGCAACCCCAGTAGAGGATGTCACCCAGCTGGCGGTGGTAGTACGCCGGGCCGTGCGGGTTCTGGCCCTGGATGGACATGAGGCGGTCGATGCGAGCCTGAGCGCGAGCGACAGTCTCGTTGGCCTCAGCAGAATCCTCAGCCAGCTTGGCCTCACCCAGGTGGTGTGCCAGGTAGTTCGGGATGGTGAACGGCAGGGTGAACCAGCCATCAACGGAAGCGGACAACAGGGAGTTCGCACCCAGACGGTTGGCGCCGTGGTAGGTCCAGGAGCACTCACCGGAGGCGAAGAGACCGTCGATGGCGGTCATCTCATTGAAGTCCGTCCACAGGCCACCCATGGTGAAGTGGCAGGTCGGGGCGATACGCATCGGGGTCTCATAAGCGGATTCACCAATGGCCTCTTCGTACATTTCGATGAGGTTGGAGTAACGCTCGCGGATCTTGTCCTTGCCCAGACGCTCGATGGCGTCGCGGAAATCCAGGTACACAGAGTTGTGCAGCGGTCCAACACCCAGGCCCTTGTTGATCTGCTGGGAGATGGCACGGGACGCCACGTCACGCGGGACGAGGTTACCGAAGGCCGGGTAGCGGCGCTCCAGGAAGTAGTCGCGCTCCTCTTCCGGAATCTCGTTGGCAGGACGGTCATCCTTCTCCTTGATCGGAGACCAAATGCGGCCGTCGTTACGCAGCGACTCGGACATGAGGATGGTCTTGGACTGCCACTCGGAGTTCACCGGCAGGCCAGTCGGGTGGAACTGGATGAATGCCGGGGAAGCCAGGTAAGCACCGTTCTCGTACGCACGCATCATGGCGCCAGCGTTCGAGTTCTTAGCCAGCGTGGACATGTGGTAGACGTTGCCGTAACCGCCGGTACCGAGGATGACTGCGTGGCCGGTGAAGGCCTTCAGCTCGCCGGTGATGAGGTTACGGGTCACGATGCCGCCGGCGCGCTTCTTGCCACCGTCGGTGTAGGTGATGATGTCCTGCAGGTCGTGGTGAGCGAAGAGCTCCACGTTGCCCAGGCCAATCTGGCGGTAGAGCGCAGACGTGGTGGACAGCTGCAGCTGCTGGCCTGTTTGGCCACGGGTGTAGTAGGTGCGGGAGACCTGCACACCACCGAAGGAACGGGTAGCCAGGGTGCCGCCGTACTCGCGAGCAAACGGAGCACCGATGGCGTTCATGTGGTCGATGACGCGGATGGACTCATAAGCCAAGCGCCAGCAGTCGGACTCGCGGCAGCGGTAGTCGCCACCCTTCACGGTGTCCTTGGTGTGGCGGTAAGCGGAGTCGTTATCCACCTTCTTGTGGCGGGAAGAGTTCACACCACCCTGCGCAGCAATGGAGTGCGCACGGCGCGGGGAGTCGTGGTAGGTGAAGACCTTTACCTTGTAGCCCAGCTCGCCGAGGGCAGCCGCAGCGGAACCAGCAGCCAGGCCGGTGCCGACAACGATGATTTCAAACTTGCGGCGGTTCAGCGGCGAGACCAGCTCCATGTGGTCCTTCTGGTAGCTCCACATGTCCTTCATCGGGACGCCGTGCGGCTCGTGGGACTCCAGGATGCGGCCCGGCTTAACGCCCGGGACGATGGACTGCGGGTGCGAGAAGTTCGGGTGCTCGCGCTTGAGTTCAGTGTTCGCGTTCGACACAGGATTCGCGTTAGTCATGGGTTCAAAACTCCTTTAGCTGACCCAGCCCAGGGCGACGGACAACGGCATGACGATGTTTGCCAGGCACACGACGGCCGGGACAACGTACGCCAGGATGACAAATACCTCGCGCCACTTAGCACCGGTAATACCCAGGTCGGAAGCCGCAAGGCGGATGCCGTGGGTCAGGTGCAGGAAGAGGCAGAGCATGGCGACGATGTAAATGATGGTCACCGGCCAGCGGGAGAAGGTAGCGATCATGTTGGCCTTCACGGCACCATGAGCGAAAGCCTCCGGAGCGATCGGCTGAACACCCATCGTCAGATCCAGGATGTGGAAGACGATGAACAGGAGCAGCACGACGCCGGTCACCAGCATGGTCTTCGTCGCAAAGGAATCCATGCCGCCCATCAGGTTGGTGCGCTTGAACTTACCGCGGGATGCCTTGGAGCGAGCGGTCAGCGCGAAGGCACCGTAAATGTGGGCGATCACGCACGCCAGCAAAACGATGCGGATGATCCACAGAAGGTGGCCGCTCGGAATCAGCGGATCACCCATGCTGCGCAGGAATGCACCGTAGGCATCGAGGGCTTCCTGGCCGTCATGAGCCGGCAGGTAAAGCTTCAAGTTGCCGGCCATGTGTCCCACAACGAAGAGTGCGAAGAACAGACCGGTAATTGCCATCGTCAGTTTCAAAGCCCAGGACGGAATTCCCGGCTTAGGACGAATCGTTTCATTAGTAATGCGGCCGTGAGCGAGAGCTTCACGGTCAGGATTTTTTACAGACATGACACCTCCATAGTCGTCCTTACCTTACGCAGAACTTCACGCTGACCACTAGTTATCTCTTTGCTTTGCAGGCCCCTTGCCCCTCCTACAGCCCGCCGAAAGATTTGAGATAAGGCAAGGGTTGCCTTAAGTGCCCCACCCCTTTTGCCGCTCTACCTTGATCACTTCCCTTTACGCAATATTGACCTTGCGAAAACATTTCGCCGATGAGACTTTTGTCACAGGGTGTGGCGTGAGTGACGACCCTACCCCTTTAGGTGTCAAACTTTCGCTTGGTATCCGCCTTTCATTTCCCGCCCAGCACCTTGCCAACACCCCCACTTCGCAGCGGAGTTAAAATACTTCACACATTCCTTGCAAAAATATTGTTATGAGTGAAAGGCACTAGGTAACCTAGCTCACATGAGCAAGACATACGTGGGTTCGCGCCTGCGCCAGCTGCGCCGCGAACGTGATCTCAGCCAAGCCTCCCTCGCCGCTACGCTGGGGCTTTCAGCGAGCTACGTCAACCAGATTGAGCATGACGTGCGCCCGCTTACCGTCCCGGTCTTGCTGAAAATCACTGAAGCATTTGGCGTTGATGCCACGTTCTTCTCCCGCGATGATGACTCACGCCTGCTGGCAGAAATCCAGGATGTCGTACAAGACCAGGAAATCTGCCCCTCCCCCGTGGAGCTTCAGGAATTGTCCGAGTTGGTTTATAACCACCCCACCGTTGCCCGCACGCTCGTGGATATCCACCGTCGCTACCGCAACATTCGCGACAAGCTTTCGCTTGCCACCGATACCCGCCGCTCGGATGGCAGCCAGGCGCTATCCATGCCTCACGACGAGGTGCGGGACTTCTTCTATGCCCGGCAGAATTACCTCGATGAATTGGATATTCATGCCGAGGGAATTGCCGCGGAGCTCGGCGTCACCCCCTTCCACATCCGCGATATCGAGCAGGCTCTAAATGACAGGCTCATATCCCAGCACGGCGTGGAGATTCTCACCACCGATCGCATGGATGGCACACTGCACCGCTTTGACAAGAACACCGGCACCCTTCGCCTAGCCAGCCGCCTGAGCGTGGGCCAGCGCGCCTTCCGCATGGCGGCGGAGCTGGGGTTCCTGGAAGCGGGTGAGCTTATTAGCCACCTCGTGGACGAAGAACCCTTCACCTCGGATGCCTCGATCAACTTGGCCAAGCGGGGAATCGCCAACTACTACGCTGCAGCCATCCTTTTGCCCTACAACCTCATCCATAGTGAGGCCGAGCAATCCGGGTATGACGTGGAGTACCTCTGCAATGTTTTCGGCGTGGGCTATGAAACCATTGCCTCCCGCCTTTCCACGCTGCAGCGACCCAACAAGCGCGGCATCCCCTTTACCTTTGTACGGGTGGACCGCGCCGGCAACATGTCCAAGCGCCAATCAGCCACGGGCGTGCACTTTTCCAACTCCGGCGGCACCTGCCCGCTGTGGAATGTCTACGAGTCCTTCTCACGCCCCAACACCATTTCCCGCCAGCTGGCGCAGATGCCGGATGGGCGCAATTACCTCTGGGTTTCGCGCACGGTGAGCTACCCGCAAGGCCGTTTCGGGGATACCAACAAGCTCTTCTCCATCGGCTTGGGCTGCGAGGCCCGCCACGCCAACCGCACTGTCTACGCCCAGGGCCTGAACCTCGATGCCCTTTCTTCCGCGACCCCGATTGGCGCTGGCTGCCGCACCTGCCCGCGCCAGAACTGTTCGCAGCGAGCTTTCCCCGCTATCAACGAGCAGTTAGTCATTGATGCCCACCGCTCCGCGGTTGCGCCGTACTAACCAGATCTCGCGACACGCGCAGTAGGGACTAGCCAAAAGGAACGCTTTTACACCACAAATAACGTTTTATTGTCTTTTATGGGGAGCGCTCTCCAGAGTCGGGATGAATTTTTCCGGGGACAGATCCGCCCCCAGGAATCCTGTTATACATCTTGAACTGGACATTTAAGCTTCCGCCAGCCCATATACATTGACCTTAAAAAGCTTTCTCATGATTTTGCCTATCAAAATACATAGATTTTCCATGGTCGAATTTCTTATAATGGAACATGACCGATATCCCCTATCGAAAGGATCACTATCATGAGCAGCTTTGCTAACGGTTTCCTTGGCCAGATTCAGGGCCTTCTCGTAACCATCGTTAATGCACCGTTCGTTCTGTCCTCCAAGCTCTTCGGCTAAAGGCAGGCGCGCTACGGCGCTAAAACCAACTCTCCCCCTCAAACCCTTTCCGGGTTTGCGGGGGAGAGTTCTTGTTTTGGCTTCTTGCCGTGGCCTTAGAGGTTGATCATATGGCCGCCGATACCCTCGGCTGCTTCCTTCATGGCCTCAGACAGAGTCGGGTGTGTGTGAACGTTACGTCCGATCTCCTCAGCGGTGAGATCAAAGCGCTGCGCTAGGGTCAGCTCCGGCAGCAGCTCGGAAACGTTGGAGCCCACCATGTGGCCACCGATGAGCTCACCGAACTCGCTGTCAGCGACGAGCTTGACGAAGCCCGCGGTCTCGTTCAGACCAGCTGCCTTACCGTTGGCGGAGAACGGGAAGGTCGCAACCTTGATGTCGCGGTCGGCGAACTTCTCACGAGCCTGCTCCTCGGTGTAGCCGAAGGAGGCAACCTGCGGGTTGCAGAAGGTAGCGCGCGGCATGTTCATGTAGTCACCCAGCAGCTGGGTCTCAGCGCCGGCGATGACCTCAGCGGCCACGACACCCTGTGCCTCAGCCACGTGCGCAAGCTGCAGCTTCGCGGTGACGTCACCGATGGCGTAAATGCCCTCAACGTTGGTGCGCATGTAGTCATCGATAGCAATGGCTCCGCGCTCGGTGAGCTCGACACCGGTGTTCTCCAGGCCGTAACCCTCGGTGCGCGGGGCGAAGCCGATGGAGACCATGCAGCGGTCAACGGTCAGCGTATCGGTCTTGGATCCGTCCTTAGACTCGACCTCAACGGTGACATTGTCGCCGTTGTCCTTGATAGCGGTGGTCTTGTAACCGGTCAGGAGCTTCACGCCAAGCTTCTTGTATTCCTTGGCAATGGCCTTGGAGACATCCTTATCCTCGTTCGGCAGGACGCGGTCCATGAACTCCACGATGGTCACGTCCACGCCGTAGTTGGCTAGAACGTAAGCAAACTCCATACCGATGGCGCCTGCGCCGACGATAACCATGGAATCCGGGGCATCATCGTTGAGAATCTGCTCCTCGAAGGACACGATGTTGCCGCCGATTTCCACGCCCGGAAGGGAACGGACAACGGAGCCGGTGGCGATAATGCAGTTATCAAAGGTAACGGTCTTACCCTTGTCATCGCCCTCGGTAATCTCGATGGTCTTGGCGTCCTTGAAGGAGCCGAGGCCATTGATCTCCGTAATCTTGTTCTTCTTCATCAGGTAGTGCACACCCTTGACGATGCCCTCCGAAACCTTGCGGGAGCGCTTGTGCGCAACACCGAAGTCGAAAGAAACATCGCCGGAAATACCAAAGGCCTTTGCCTCATGGTTGAAGGTGTGTGCAACCTCAGCGTTCTTAAGAAGAGCCTTGGACGGGATGCAGCCCACGTTGAGGCAGACACCGCCCCAGTACTGCTTCTCAATAACGGCAACCTTCTTGCCCAGCTGGGCAGCGCGGATGGCGGACACGTAGCCGCCGGGGCCCGCGCCGAGTACTACAACGTCAAAATGTTCATTAGTCACGCTCTATAGGATACGTAACTTTAGGCTCGCTGTCCCACCACCCCCGAGCATGTACCCACTGGACGTTCATAGCCGTCCCGATGCAGGCCTAACGCGCGGAATGCACACTGGCACAAATAAACCCCCAACCCCCAATGAAGGGGATTAGGGGAAGGAAAGCGGGGCAGCGCCCCAGCGGATTATTTAGAACAGACCCCAGTCCAGGGCAGCCTTCGAGGACGTAGAGGAGCCGAAGTGAGCGATCTGGCCCAGCACCTGGTTGATGGAAACGAGGATGGTGTCAAAAAAGTTCATTCTTCTTCTTTCTGTTGGTATTTGAGCGGCGTGCGCGACTTTACGCGGCACCCCTCCCGCGAGGTCACAGCGATGCAGGCGGCCGCCGCCGGAGGCGGTCTCGGTACCTAGCTCCACTAACGAACGAGACTGTCGTTGCGTTACGTAACCCAGGAATAGGCGCGGAAAGATTATGACACGGTTTCAACTTCAATACCACCATTCACTTTAATAACTTGGTATGTTTAATCTCGCTACCCTTATCTTCGGGGGTACTGAATTACCCGTCTATCAGTACTTTTACCCATTTCAAGGGTGGTTTGTCCGGAGCATCTTTTAAACTTGCCCCTACACTTCCGCTCATCATCAAGAAAGCGAGATTCCATGAAGATTGCGCGCTCTCTCACGACGCTGGCAGCGGCATCAGCCTTAGCCCTCGGCGCCGTTGTATCCCCTATCGCCAGCGCATCCGACATCGAACCGGAGCAAATCCGCGGAAACGCTGAAGAATCCCAGATTTCCGATATCGACCTTTACACCGAACTCGAGGAATATCTGCCCAAGGATGAGGCCGGCAACCCGAAGCCGTCCCGTGAGCAGTTTGAGGCTTCCTTCGACAAGAAGGTTTCCTACCCAGACGTCAAGATCAGCAACCTCCCAGATAAAAAGAAGTGGATGGGCTACGTCTTCAAATACTGGGATTACCGCCACAAGGTGAAGGCCATCAATGCCACCGCACCTGCAATGGGCCGCGACGTCCCCCTTGCAGTGATCACCCCGGACGGTACCTTTGACGCCTCCCGCCCCACCCTCTACTTGCTCAACGGTGCCGGCGGCGCCGAGCAGGGCATGGACTGGATTACGTCCACCGTCGCCAAGGACCTTGATCCGAATACTGAGAAGACTCAGGACCTCGTTCACTACTACGCCAACCGCAACGTGAACGTCGTCATCCCGCAGGCGGGCGCTTTCTCCTACTACACCGACTGGCTGACTACCCCGGACCGCGGCTACCTCAAGGGCCCACAGAAGTGGGAGACCTTCCTGACCAAGGAGCTGCCGGGACCGCTGGAGAAGCACATTAACGGCAACGGCAAGCGCGGCATCGCCGGCATGTCCATGTCTGCTACCTCCTCGCTGGTGCTGGCGCAGCACAATCCGAAGTTCTACGATGCCATCGGCTCCTACTCCGGTTGCGCTGCTACCTCTACTCCGCTGCCGAACTTCTACGCGCAGCTCACGGTAAACCGCGGCGGCGGAAGCACCGAGCAGATGTGGGGCGCAAAGGGCGGTGACTACAACCGCTACAACGATGGCCTCATTAACGCCACGAAGAACAACATGGGCAATTCCAAGGTCTACGTTTCCGCCAACTCCGGTTTGGCTGGAGCAACTGACTTGGGCTCGTCCAAGATTGACGCCTTGGGCTCGTCCCAGGCGTTCAAGTCCTCCTCCACCCTCGTGGTTGAGGGCGGCGTCATCGAGGCAGCCATGAACGCCTGCACGCATGATCTGAAGGCAAAGATGGAGCGCGAGGGTGTCGACGCTGTATTCAACATGCGCAACACCGGTACCCACTCCTGGCCGGGCTGGTATGACGACGTCAATTCCTCGTGGCCGACTTTCGCACGCGCCTTCGGTCTTCCTGAGAACCCCTCCGCACCTGAAGCGGCAACTTATGCCGCAGATGAGGACACGAGCGCTAACGAAATGAAGGCCGAGGCCGATAGTCAGGATGCGAAATTGGATGAGGCAGAGGCGGACAATGACGCCCCCGCTGATTCCCTGCCAGTAGATACTGAGGCGACCGAGCACTAAGCTCTATTCGCCGTAACAATTGTTGAATAAGGAACGTTATGAAGCGTCTTAGCTCTCTCCTCGCCGCCGGCGCGCTCTGCGCAGCCGCGCTGGTCAGCCCCGTTGCGGGTGCTGCCACCATCATCCCGCAGCAGGTTGCGGGTGACACTGCCCTATCCACCATCTCGGACCTGCAGGTCACCCCGGAGGTGGAGAGCCAGAAGTGGTATGAGCACTACAAGGATGACGCTCGCGTTCTCAAGCTGGAGGCTACCTCGCCGGCGATGAACGGCCGCACCATTCCGCTGGCCGTCATCCCGGCCAAGAACCCGGACCGCCCGACGGTCTACCTGCTCAACGGAGCTGGTTCCGCCGAGCAGGACTCCGACTGGTTGTACATGTCTGATGCCGTGGACTTCTACGCTGAGAAGGACGTCAACGTGGTGGTTCCGCAGGCAGGTGCCTTCTCCTACTACACCGATTGGCTGGAGGAGCCCAACGGCAAGTACCTCAATGGCCCGCAGAAGTGGGAGACCTTCCTGACCAAGGAGCTCCCTGGCCCGCTGGAGGAGCGCCTGAACGCAAGCAACAAGCGCGCTATCGCCGGCATGTCCATGTCCGCGACGTCCTCGCTGCTGCTTGCTCAGCACAACCAGGGATTCTATGACGCAGTTGGTTCCTTCGCCGGCTGTGCTGCGACCGCCTACCCCACTGAGTACGAATTCCTGCGCCTCACCGTGAACCGCGGTGGCGGCCAGCCGGAGCAGATGTGGGGACCGATGGGTTCTGCCTACAACCGCTACAACGACGCCCTGATGAACTCCGAGAAGCTGCGCGGCACCAAGCTGTACATCTCCTCCGCATCGGGCTTCGCCGGTGAGCAGGATACCCCGTCCTACTACATCAACAAGGGCTACAGCCCGTTGACGGCGTACCTGGGCTCGGCGCAGCTGCAGGTGGAAGGCGGCGTCATCGAGGCGGCCGTTAACCACTGCACCCACATGCTCAAGGCAAAGCTGGATAAGCAGAACATTCCGGCAACCTACAACTTCCGCAACGTAGGCACGCACTCTTGGCCGGGCTGGCGCGAGGACCTAGTGAAGTCCTGGCCCACCTTTGAGGAAGCCTTCAACTCCTAAATAGTAAGCGGAGCACGTCGCGGTGCGGCGTGCCTGCTCCCCTGGCTTCGGATAAACCAGGCAGGGCGGTAGGATAGCGGCATTATGAAGCTGCTTTCTACCGCCCTTTCGCATATCTCGTCCACCCGCGGCCACGCCGCGCTCACCCGGGATAGCTACACGGGGGTGGACTTCAACCTCGGCTTCGAAGTCACCCACTATGACTTGGATCTGACCTACCGCGTGGAGCCCAACATGCTCCAAGGCGAAGCTGTGCTTCATATTCGTGCGTTGGAGGACTTAGACAAGCTCACGCTCGACCTTGGCGGAGCCATGGTGGCTCGTCGTATTACGGCGAAGCATGCCCCGCGCGTGGCCAAGTTCCGCCTATCCGGAGGAAAGCTGCGCTTGAACTTCGCCGACACAATCGCAGAAGGCCACGAGTTTGAACTGCTGATCCGCTATGGCGGCTCACCCCGCCCGCTGCGCACGCCATGGGGTGAGATCGGCTGGGAGGAGACGGATTCTGGCTCTTTGGTAGCTAGCCAGCCCAATGGCGCGCCCAGCTGGTTCCCATGCGATGACACCCCGTCTGCCAAAGCCACCTACGATATTCGCATTACCGCGGATGATCCTTTCGTGGTCATTTCCAACGGCAGGCTGGTCTCCCGTCGCAGCTCCGGTGGTTCTATGACGCGCTGGCACTACCGCGTCAAGCACCCCATGGCCACCTACCTGGCCACGGTCCAAGTTGGCGAATACATCGAAATCCCGCTCGGGTCCAACGTCCGCGCGTGGGCACCGGCCCGCCTCAAGCAGGTAGTGCTCGAAGAATTCGCCCAGCAGCAGGAGATGCTGGATTTCTATTCCACGCTCTTTGGCCACTATCCTTTCGCCGATTACCAGGTAGTCATTACCGATGATGAGCTGGAAATCCCGCTCGAAGCCCAGGGCCTGTCTATCTTTGGCTCCAACCACGTCAAGGGGGATCACGTCTTCGAGCGGCTCATCGCGCACGAGCTCTCCCACCAGTGGTTCGGCAACTCCGTGGGCCTTATGGAGTGGAAGGATATCTGGCTCAACGAAGGTTTTGCCTGCTACTGCGAGTGGCTGTGGTTCGAGCACGCGCATGGCCGCCCGGCACATGACTCGGCGCGCTCGCACTACCAGGTGCTGGCCCGCAAGAAGCAGGACATTCTGCTCAGCGATCCTGGTACGCGCGATATGTTCGATGACCGCGTCTACAAGCGCGGTGCGCTGACCGTCCACGCACTGCGCCGCCTCGTGGGTGATGAGGCCTTCTTCCGCACGGTGCGGGAGTACCTCACCGCAGCGCAGCACTCGGTGGTGACCCCGGAGGATCTCATTAGCCGCATGCGCAAGGCTGCTGAGAACCCGGGTGACGTCGACCAGCTCCTAGCCCAGTGGTTGGATAAGCCGGAGCTGCCGCGCTTCCCGCTATAAAAATCGGCCGCTTCATCCCGGCAGTACCATGAGCACTGCATGCTCTAAACTGGGAGACCATGCGCAGACTGCTTGTTACCGGCGGCGCCGGCTTTATTGGTGCAAACTTCGTGCGGCTCGTGGCCCAGCAGCGCCCGGAGGTGGAGATCACCGTCCTAGATAAGCTCACCTACGCGGGCAATCGCGCCAATCTCGACGGCGTGGACGCCGAGCTCGTGGTGGGGGACGTGGCGGATGAGGGGGTCGTCGACAAGCTCGTGTCCCAGGCGGATACCGTGGTGCACTTCGCAGCGGAATCCCACAATGACAACTCTTTGCGGGATCCTTCGCCCTTCCTCCACACCAACATCATGGGCACCTTCGTGCTGCTGGAGGCCTGCCGCCGCCACGATGTGCGCCTCCACCACGTCTCCACCGATGAGGTTTTTGGTGATTTGGAGATTGGCGCCGATACCTACTTCACCGAGGAGACTCCCTATAACCCCTCTTCGCCCTATTCGGCCACGAAAGCCGGCTCGGATCACCTGGTGCGCGCGTGGGTGCGCAGTTTTGGGCTGCGGGCAACCATTTCGAATTGCTCCAATAACTACGGCCCCTACCAACACATTGAGAAGTTCATTCCGCGACAGATCACCAACCTGCTTCTAGGCCAGCCCGCCAAGCTTTATGGCACCGGCGAGCAGGTGCGGGATTGGATTCACGTGGATGATCACAACGAGGCCGTACTCGCCATCCTGGACCGCGGGCGCATCGGTGAGACCTATAACATCGGCGCTGACCAGGAGGATACGAATAACCGCCAGGTCATCGAGATGATCTGTGAGCTCATGGGCGCGACAGATGACGGCCAGGCGCGTTTCGAGCACGTGGCGGACCGCCCGGGCCATGACCAGCGCTATGCCATGGATGCCAGCAAACTGCGCCGCGAGCTGGGCTGGAGCCCGCGCTACACGGATCTGCGCGAAGGCCTGGCCGCCACCATTGAGTGGTACCGCGCCCACGAAGAGTGGTGGCGCCCGGGCAAGGAAGAAGTCGAAGCCAACTACGCGAAGCAAGGACAGTAAAGAAACCATGAAGGTGCAGTCAACGGCCATTGAGGGCCTGCTCATTGTGGAGCTCGACGTCCACGGCGATAACCGCGGCTGGTTCAAGGAGAACTGGCAGCGCGAAAAGATGCTGGCGGCGGGTTTACCGGACTTCCAACCGGTGCAAAACAACGTTTCCTTCAATGCAGAGAAGGGGGTTACGCGCGGGTTGCACGCGGAGCCCTGGGACAAGCTCGTCTCCGTAGCCTCCGGCCGGGCCTTCGGCGCGTGGTGCGATCTGCGTGAGGGCTCTTCTACCTTTGGCCAACTGGTAACCCACGAGCTGCGCGAGGACGTGGCCGTCTTCGTGCCGCGGGGCGTGGCTAATGGTTTCCAGGCGTTGGAGGCCTGCGCCTACTCCTACCTGGTCAATGACCACTGGTCCCCGGATGCGGAGTACACCTGCGTCAACCTGGACATGGTGGACTGGCCGCTGGAACCGACGGAGATCTCCGACAAAGACAAGGCGCACCCCGCGCTTGCCGACGTCTCCCCCATGCCCCCTCGCCGGATCCTGGTCACCGGGGCCAACGGGCAGCTGGGCCGCGCATTAAAGAAGTTCTTGCCCTCCGCTGGTTTGGGCGCGGTGGAGTTCTGCTCTCACTCTGACTTCGACATCACCAACCCGCCTGCCCGCCCGTGGAAGCAGTACTCCGCCATCATCAACTGCGCGGCCTATAACGATGTCAACGGCGCGGAGGACGATCGCGCCGCGGCCTGGGACGTCAACGCCTCCGCCCCGGCGAAGCTCGCGCGCATTGCGGCGGAGAATAACCTGACCTTGGTACACGTATCCAGCGATTATATCTTTGATGGCTCTCACGAGGTCCACTCCGAGGAGGAAGTGCCTTCCCCGCTCTCGGCCTATGGGGCGTCGAAAGCCGCGGGCGATACCGCCGCGCAAACCGCACCGCGCCATTACGTCATCCGCACCTCGTGGGTCTTCGGCGATGGCGCCAACTTCATGGCCACCATGCGCTCGTTGGCGAATAAGGGCGTCAAGCCCTCCGTCATTCATGATCAGCGCGGGCGCCCCACCTTCGCCGAGGACCTGGCCAAGGGCATCATCCACCTGCTCAAGACTGAAGCCGAGTACGGCGTGTACAACATCTCCAACTCGGGCGATGTGGTGGGCCGCGATGAGATTGCCATGGCCGTTTTCACCGGCGTGGGCCAGGATCCCGCCAATGTCGCGCCGGTCAGCACCGAGCAGTACCGCGAGATCGCCGGGCCCGAAGCCCCCCGCCCGAAGGAGTCCACCTTCGACCTGTCCAAGATTGAAGCCACCGGCTTTAAACCCATGAACTGGCGGGCCGCTTTGGCGCTCTACCTGGGGCTTTACCCGGCATAACACTCAACATAACACTTAACTTCCCAGGTGTTATGTTATGTGGGAAGTTAAGTGTTATGTTCGCCAGCCCGCGCCGTCGCGCCCCGGCGCGGGACCCCTCCGTTAAGCTTGAAGCCCATGAAGGGCATCATTCTCGCAGGCGGCTCTGGGACCCGCCTCTACCCCATTACCAAGGGCATCTCGAAGCAGCTCATGCCCATCTATGACAAGCCGATGGTCTACTATCCCCTGACCACCCTGATCCAGACCGGCATACGCGAGATCCTCATCATCACCACCCCGGAAGATCAGGCAGCCTTCCAGCGCCTGCTCGGCGATGGCTCGCAGCTCGGCCTCATGCTGCACTATGCGGTCCAACCCCGGCCCGAAGGTTTGGCGCAGGCCTTCCTCATCGCGGAAGACTTCATCGCTGAGGATGATGTGGCCCTCGTCTTGGGCGACAATATTTTTGACGGACACGGCTTCTCCACGGCACTGAATGAGTGCAGCCGCCCAGGCGGCGGCATCATCTTTGCCTACGAGGTTTCCGATCCGCAGCGCTACGGCGTTGTCGACTTTGACTCCTCCGGCCAGGCCCTGTCCATCGAGGAAAAGCCCGATGCACCCAAGTCTAACCACGCCGTGGTGGGCTTGTATTTCTACGACAATTCGGTGGTGGAGATTGCCAAATCCATCCAGCCCAGCGCGCGCGGGGAGTTAGAGATCACCGCCGTCAACGAGGAATACCTGCGCCGCGGGCAGCTGCGCGTCAAGCGCATGCAGCGCGGTGACGTCTGGTTGGATACCGGCACGGTGGACTCCATGAGTGAGGCCTCGTCCTACGTCGAGGTGATGCAAAAACGCACCGGCACCGTCATTGGTTCGCCGGAGGTTGCTGCCTTCGAGGAAGGCTTCATCGATGCCGCCGCACTCACCGAGCTGGCCGAGCCCCTCCTGAAGTCCGGCTATGGCCGTTATCTCCTCGCCGCCGCCCAAGAGAGCTAAGCCCGAGGTACCGATCGATCAAATAAGGGCTCAGATACCGGAGGTTTTCGGACCTTATTTGATCGATCGGTACGCGCCTAAGCGTCCCTCGCCCTGTATCAGGAGCCACCATCACCCAAACGAGCCCAGACGCGTTAAGGTAATCGCATGCCTAGTTCATCCTCTCGTCCCACCAATGATTCGAAGAAATCAGCGCTATCCACCATCAGCCCCGTGGCGTGGGGATTGTTAGTAATCATTGTAATTCTGGCCATCATCATTGGTTTCCTGCTGGCGGAACGTGCTTCTTCCAACGACGAAGGTACTCACGCAGCGCAGGAGACCGCGACGAGCACGGCACCCACCGAAGACCTAACGAAGGACGCTGACAAGGCCACACCCGGCACGAAATTCGCCGACGGCAAGGGTGACCCGATGATTTTCGGCCCCGGCGGCGATATCAAGACCGGGGATATCACAGTCGTGCACCGCAAGAAAGAGGACGATCCTTTCGCCGTGGGCGCGGTGGATGCGCCCGTGGTGATTTCGGAATTCTCCGATTTCGAGTGCCCGTTCTGCTCCCGCCACGCTAATGTCACCGAGCCGGATATCCTTAAAAAGTACGTGGAAAAGGGCCTGGTGCGCATCGAATGGAATGACTTCCCCGTGAACGGCCCCGCCGCCGTCGAAGCTGCCAAGGCCGGGCGCGCGGCCGCAGCACAGGGCAAGTTCCAGGAGTTCAAGCACGAGCTCTACACCGCCAGCAAGGACATCAGCGGCCACCCAGAATTCGGCATCGAGGACTTCATGAAGTTTGCCAAGAAGGCCGGCGTTGCGGACTTGGAGAAGTTCCGCCAGCAGGCCACGGATGACACCTACACCGAGGTCATCGAGACAGCCACCAGCTATGCGTCCCAGATTGGTATTACGGGTACCCCGGCCTTCGTGGTGGGAGATCAGTTCGTCAGTGGTGCGCAGCCCCTAGAGGTATTTGAGCAGGTCATCCAGGAACAGCTGGGAAAGGCGGCCAATGCCTAAACCACCGCTTATCGTGTGGGTCTTCATCGCACTGGTTATCTTGACCGCATTCTTGGGCGGTTATGCAGTAGGGGTGAGCGTATGAGCATCGGAATTTTTGGCGCCGTCATCGCCGGTGTGCTGACTTTGATCAGCCCCTGTTCAGCGCTGTTGGTGCCAGCCTTCTTTGCCTATGCCTTTGAGTCACAGCGCCAGCTGCTATTCAAGACCATGGTCTTCTTTTTGGGCCTGTGCACCACGCTCGTGCCCATCGGCATGGGCCTGGCCGCCCTGCTTGCGCAATACCGCAGCCAGGTCATCACGGTGGCGGGGTGGATCATCATCGCGCTGGGAATCTTTACCGCCCTAGGTGGCGGCTTCCGCATCCCCGGCATGGATGCCCTGTCCGGTAAGGCGCGGGGCAAGGTATTTCTGCTCGGCGCGGTTTATGGCTTCGCCGGCTTTTGCGCGGGCCCGCTCCTAGGTGCTGTTCTCACCACGGCCGCAGCGTCGGGCAGCGCGCTCTACGGCGGACTCATTATGGTGGCTTATGCTGCGGGCATGGCTGCACCGCTCTTTGTGCTGGCTGCGCTGTG
Source organism: Corynebacterium sp. HMSC05D03 (assembly GCF_001807205.1). Classification (NCBI taxonomy): domain Bacteria; kingdom Bacillati; phylum Actinomycetota; class Actinomycetes; order Mycobacteriales; family Corynebacteriaceae; genus Corynebacterium; species Corynebacterium sp. HMSC05D03. Next base: position 59,154 of record NZ_KV788165.1, read on the forward strand.
GGAGCGCCTCGATGTGGGCTCGTGGTCCTGGCTGCGCGGGCGCGAGGTGGTCCTCGGCCCCGTGCGCACGAATACCTTGTCCATTGTCTCGGGCGCGTTCTTCGTGCTCATCGGCGTGCTGTTTATTTTGAGCTACGGCAGCGCAACACTACCCGCGGTCTTAAGCACGGATGCACAGTTCGCAGTGCAGGAAAAAGCCCGCGCCTTCAGCGCGGGCGTGGCGGATGCGTGGGTCTGGTTCGGGCTTTCACTCGCTGCCACGGTGGCCGTGGGAGTGAAAGCAGCCCGCACCCAGGCCTAAGGTTTGCTTAAGGTCTAGTAACCGCGCGCGATGTACTCATCGATGCGCGCCGCCTCAGCACCAATGGTGGTCTCATCGCCGTGGCCCGGGAGGACGCGGGTCTCCGGCGGGAGGTTCAACACGCGGTTGCGCAGGGACTCGATGATGACGTCGAAGTCAGAGTACTTGCGGCCGGTAGCGCCCGGCCCGCCATTGAAGAGGGTATCTCCCGACAGCAGCGTGGCCTCATCCGCGATGTAGAGCACCACGCACCCCGGCGAGTGACCCGGCGTGTGAAAGACCACGAAGTCACTATCGCCCACGGTGAAGAGCTGGTTATCCTCCAGCGGCACGAAGGTGGCGTCCTCGTGCGTCTCCTCCCACAGGGGGCGATCATCCGGGTGCAGGTACACAGACACACCGAAGTGCTCAGCCACCTGGGGCGCGAGTTCGCAGTGGTCGTTATGTGCGTGGGTGAGGATAACGCCCTTGACGGTGCGCTGTCCTACCTCTTCGATGACGCGCTCGGCGTCGTGGGAAGGATCGATGATGTAGCACTCGGCGTCGCTTGACGCGCCACCAGCGGCCAGGATGTAGACGTTATTGTCCACGTCCCACTCACCGCCATCCAGGCGGAACTTTCCTGAGGTTACAAACTGTTCAATGATCATTTACAGCTCCACTACGGATCGAAGTACCTTGCCAGCCTTCATGGTAGCGAAGGCTTCCTCAACGTCGTCCAGACCAATGCGTTCGGTGACGAAGTCCTGCAGCGGGAAGCGGCCCTGCAGGGAGAGGTCGACGTACATGGGGAAGTCACGCTCCGGCAGGCAATCGCCGTACCAGGAGGACTTCAGCGATCCGCCGCGTCCAAAGAAATCGATCGCCGGGACGTCGAAGCGGCTGGTGAGGTTCGGCACGCCCACCATGACCATGCGGCCGGCCAGGTCGCGGGAGTAGAAGGCCTGGCGGGTGGTCACCGGGATGCCCACGGCGTCAATGGCCACGTCGGTGCCGAAACCATCGGTGAGCTCGCGGACTGCCTCGATGACCTCGTCCTCAGACTTATCCTTCGCCGCAACGGTGTGGGTAGCGCCGAACTTCTTGGCCAGTTCCAGCTTGTCCGGGTCCAGGTCCACGGCGATGACCTTGGAGGCACCCGCCAGCACCGCGCCGGCAATGGCCGCCATGCCCACGCCACCGCAGCCGAAGACCGCGACGGACTCGCCGCGCTTGACGTCCGCGGTATTCACCGCAGCGCCCAAGCCGGCCATCACGCCACAGCCCAGCAGGCCCGCGGCCGCCGGGTCTGCCTCCGGGTTGACCTTGGTGCACTGGCCTTCGTGGACCAGGGTCTTCTCCGCGAAGGAGCCGATGCCGAGCGCCGGGGTGAGCTCGGTGCCGGCGTCCTTATCCCCGTCCGCGAGCGTCATCTTCGCGGAGGCGTTGTGGGTGTTGAAGCAGTACTTCGGCTCACCCTTCTTGCAGGCGCGGCACTCGCCGCACACCGCGCGCCAGTTCAGGACCACGAAGTCACCGACCTCGACGTGGGTGACGGCATCGCCCACGCGCTCGACGACGCCCGCCGCCTCATGCCCAAGCAGGAAGGGGAAGGCATCCTCGATATCGCCATCGCGGTAAGCCAGGTCGGTGTGGCAGACGCCGCAGGCCTGGACCTTGACCACGACATCGTGCTCGCCCGGGGCGGGCACGACGATGTTGACGGTCTCGACGGGCTCGCCCTTCGCGCGCGCAATCACGCCGCGGACGACCTCCGCGCCTTGCTGGGAGTTATTTTCATTTACATTTTCATTAACAGCCATGTCCGCGAGGGTACGCGAAAGGCCCGGGCAACGTTGCCCGGGCCTGAAAAGTCAGAAGAGCGCGCTTCTAGAAGCTAGCGAGGTGGTTGGCCACAAACTCGTGACCGCGCGCATTAATGTGCAGCGGCAGGTTGCCCGGCCCCGCAGAGAAGTCCACCAGACCCGCCCACAGGCGCTTGTCGGCATCGGCACACATGCCACGATCCCAGGTCATCGGCTTCATGTCCACGAACTCGGTTCCGGTAGCGCGCGCCAGGTCCACCTGCATCCACTGCGCGACGTTTTCATAGCGCTGCACCATCGGCAGGGCCGTGGCGTCGGCCGGCTTCGGGCCGAAGTGAAGGAGGCAGTAGCGGTCGCCCGAGCCAATGGTCGGGTAACCCACGATCTGGATGCGGGCATTGGGCGCTGCCGCACGGATCTTGTGGATCAGCGGCGCATTGGCGCCGACCCAGCGGGCGCGCAGGTCGCCGTCGGAAAGCCCGGCGTTGTTATACGTATCGTTGAACCCGCTGGAGAAGAGCACGCGCTGGGTGTCCGCACTGAGCGCGCCACGGCGAATGGCATCATCGATCTGCGCATTCACCTGCGGACCCTGGGACATGGACACAGCACCGGAGCAGGAGAAGTCCGCCACCGGCATGCCCAGCTTGGCGGCGGTGCGCTTGGCGTAGTTATTGCCGGACGGGCAGTTCAAGCTCGGGTTGCGCTGAGAAGAGCCCAATCGCGAGGACAGATACACATCCAGTTGCGGATCCGCGAGCACGGAATCACCGAAGGCAACGAGGTTTCGCTCGCCGGCAACAGCCTGGGGAGCTTGGGCCAATCCAACCGCCACGAGGAGGGCGGCGCAGAGGGTGGCAATGCGCTGAGTAGACTTCACGTGACTAATGTCCTTCCAAGAGAGTATGTTCTAGACCGAAACCATAATAGACTACGCTAGCGGTTGCAGCTTATGTAACAATAGCAACACCTGTAACAGGTTGTCGTTTTTATTGCGGCTCCCCCGCCGCCCCGTAACCTCTTTTCCCCTCTTATCGATGAGAACCTTATGAAGCTTTCTGATGTAACCTTTCACGCCGCTGCCCTCGGGCGTTTTATCCCCTCGCTGTTCCGCGCAGGCCTCATTAGCCCCGCCGGCGGCCCGCGGGCGGTGGCCTTGACGGCACCGGTTCTCGCGCGCTACCGCTTCACCACCGCCCGCGAAGTAGAGCAGGCATACATGACCTGCCCAGAACGCCTAGCGCTTATCGACGATGACGGGGCACTCACCTACCGCCAACTGCGCGATCATTCCCGTACCTTTGCGCGCTGGTTGCGCTCCCTAGGCCTCGACGAGATCCGCCTCGGTGTTATGGCACGCAACGGCCGCGGCATCATCACCCCGTTGGCCGCCAAGGGCTATGCGGGGGCACACATCTTTTTGCTCAACGTTGGATCTTCCCCCGAGCAGCTTGCCGGCTGCATCGAGGAAAACCGCATCAACGTGCTCGTTATCGACGATGAATTCATCGACCGTCTCGCCCCCGCCGACGACTCTAATCCCACCAATAGCGCTAGCCCCATTGATGGCCTGCACGTGGTCATTGGCCACGAGTCCGGTGCGGAGATTCCCGCCGAGTTGGCACAAGCGGCATCGCTGCGCAAGATCGTGGAGAACCCGCGGGACGTCGAAAAGCAGAAGCTTCCCACCTGGCCCAAGCACGGGCATATCGTGCTGATGTCCTCCGGCACCACGGGTATTCCCAAGGGAATCATGCGCCCGGAGCCCACGCTGCCAGTGGTGGTTGCCTCCATCGTGAATGCGGTGCCGTGGCGCGGGGACCAAAAGGTGCAGATGACCGCCTCCATCTTCCACACGTGGGGCTGGGCCTGCCTTAACATCGCTCTGGGCCTGCGCAATACCATTGTCACCCGCCGTGTCTTTGACCCGGCGGCCGCGCTCGATGATATCCAGCGCTACCAGCTCGATGGCCTGCTCTCCTCCCCCGTCTTCTTCCGCCAGATGGTTGAGGTTGACCCGGATTCGGCGTATTACACCTCAAGCCTGAAGTTCATTGCCTCCGCCGGGCACGCGCTGACCCCGGAGATTGTCAAGGAAACCCACGAGCGCTTCGGCCCGATTCTCTGCAATGTTTATGGCTCCACGGAGCTAGCCCTAGCCTCAACCGCCACGATGGAAGAGGTGGCTAAGGACCCGACCATCGGCGGCAAGATTGCCTCCGGCACCAAGCTGCGCATCCTCGATGAGGAAGGCAATGAGGTCCCGCGCGGCGAGGTCGGCGAGATTTACCTGACTAATTCCACCGCGCTCATTGGCTATACGAACCCGAAGATTCCGCTCAACAAGGTTGATGGCCTCATCTCCATCGGGGACTTGGGCTATATCGACCCCGACGGCTACCTGCACGTGGTGGGCCGCGCCGATGACATGATCATCGTCGGTGGTGAGAACGTGCACCCGCAGTCGGTGACGGAGGTTCTTGAGGCCATGCCGGGCATCGCGGAGGTGCACGCCGGCGGCGTGGAGGATGAGACCACCTTCCAGCGCATCGCCGTGTGGGCAGTAACCACGCGGGATGCCCTGGGCAACACCGTGACTGCCGATAGCATCCGCACCTGGGTCCGCGAGAACCTCGCCGACCACTCCGTGCCGCGCGACGTCCACTTCCTAGACAAGCTGCCGCGCAACGCCACGGGCAAAGTGGTGCCGCGCCTGCTAAGCCACACCGACTAGCCCACGCTTTTAGACCCCAAGCCAAAACTGCCCTAGTTGCCAAAACCTTCGCTCCTCGCCGCATGAAGCAGCATGGGTTTTGTCAACTAGGGCAGTTTTATGTCTGGGCTGAGCCAGGGGGTCAGCTTAGCTGCTGCGCTTGACGGTGGCCGCAACCTCGCCTGGCAGGACATGGCCCTCGCGAGCAATGTCGACTCCGGCAACCTGCTTGGCCGTCGGGCACACCACCGGGGTGATGAGGTTGACGCCGCGCTCGCGCAGCTTGCTCGCCTCCACCGCGATGATCGGCGTGCCGGCAGTGACGGTATCGCCCTTCTTGGCCAGGGCCGTGAACCCTTCGCCCTTGAGCTCCACGGTGTCGATGCCGATGTGGATGAGCAGGTCCAGCCCGTCTGCCGTCTTCATGCCAAAAGCATGGCGCGTCTTGAAGACCATGGTGATGGTGCCGTCTACTGGGGCGCAGACGTCGAAGGCATCGACGGCATCAGGCATAACGGCGAAGCCTTCGCCCACCATGCCCTGGGCAAAGGAGGCATCCGGGACCTGGGAGAGCTCGACGACGTCACCCGCGAACGGGGCGCGCACGTCGACGTCCGCGTCATCGCTGCTGACGCTCTTGGCGCTGGAGCCGGCCGGCACGCTGGCTGCAGCCCCCGCGGCTCCAGTCGCGCTCGCTGCACCAGTCGTGGCCAGGGCCGGGGAACCGTGGCGCAGCTGGTGGCTGACTTCGTCATACATGAACTGTACGGCCGGGCCCACGATGACCTGAACACTCTTCTCGGAGGGGTGGATGACACCGGAGACGGCGGCGCGTTTGATCAGGGAGTCGCGAACAAGCGCGCGGTCCTTGACGCCCACGCGCAGGCGCGTAGTGCAGTAGTCCAGTGAGTCGATGTTGTCTTTGCCGCCGAGGCCCTCGATGATGCGGGCGGCATCGGCTGCGGTCTTGTCATCGCCCGTAGCGGAATCCGCCGCGTCCTCGGCCTCATCCTCGCCGCGGCCCGGGGTCTTGAGGTTCAGCCAGCCGATGAGGAAATAGAAGATGATGAAGTAGAGGAAGAAGAAGCCCACGCCCATCACCAGCAGCATGTACCACTTGTTGGCCAGCGGGTTCTGCGAGGAAAGCAGCATGTCCACGAAGCCGGCAGAGAAGCCGAAGCCAGCGGTCCACTCCATGGTGGAAGCGATGAAGACGGACAGGCCCATCAGCAGCGCGTGCACCACATAGAGCAGCGGGGCGACGAACATGAAGGAGAACTCCAGCGGCTCGGTCACACCGGTGAAGAAGGAAGCCAGGGCACCAGCAGCCATCAAGGAGCCGACCACCTTGCGCTTCTTCTTATCCGCACGCAGGTACATCGCGAGTGCCGCGCCCGGCAGACCGAACATCATGACCGGGAAGAAGCCCGCCTGGTAGCGGCCCACAACGCCCTCGACCGTGCACTGTCCATTCGCCCAGATGCCCGGGCAGTCCGCGGCGGAGGTGGCGGCTGCGGCTGCTTCGATGGTCTTTTGGCCCGCCTGGAAGTTGCCAATGTCGTTGATACCGATGACGTCGAACCAGAAGACGGAGTTCAACGCGTGGTGCAGGCCAGTCGGGATGAGCAGGCGGTTAGCCACACCATAGATACCGGCGCCCGCCGCGCCCAGGCCCTGGATGGACGTACCGAAGTTGAAGAGCGCGTTGTAAATGAACGGCCATACGAAGTAGAGGATGCCGGAAATCACCATGGCGATGATGGCGGTAAGAATCGGCACGAGGCGCCGGCCTGAGAAGAAGGCCAAAAAGTCCGGCAGCTTGGTGCCGTGGAAGCGGTTATAGACCCAGGCCGCCATGATGCCGGCGAGGATGCCAAAGAGGACGTTTCCGCCGCCCACGGCGTTCCAGCCCTCCGATGCCCAGTGCAGAGCCTCATCGCCGGTCAGCGCGGTGGGGTCTTCGATGCCGCGATAACCGGCCACGGCGTCGGGGCCGAGCAGCTTCATGAAGGTGGCGAAGGCCAAGAAACCAGAGAGTGCCGCAGCACCGTTGGAATCCTTGGCCAGGCCGAAAGCAATGGCGATGGCGAAGATCCAGCCCAGGTTGGCCAGGACCGCGTCACCGGAGCTAATCAGCAGCTGGGCGGCGAGGTTATCCGGGCCGGCGGCGCTGGAAATCCAGTAGCCAAGGCCACTGAGGATCGCCGCGACGGGCAGCACCGCCACGGCGCCCATGAGCGCTTTTCCGAGCCGCTGTAGCGGCCCCATGACATCTATTTTCATGTCTGACACGTCCTTTCGAGAAGGGAAGTTATGGAATTAGAAAAAGGAGCTTTAACGCAGGCGGTTCTGGTCCGCGAAGAGGTAGTACTCGCGGTCCTCCAAGAGGGCGGCAGCGGCTTCATCAACGATCACGGTTGCGTGCGGGTGCAGCTGCAGCACCGAACCAGGGCAGCGCGCTGAGAGCGGTCCCTCAACCATCGCTTGCACCGCGTTGGCTTTGTTGCTGCCGGTGGCGATGAGGAGCAGGTGGCGGGCCTCGCTAATCGTGCCCAAGCCCTGCGTGAGTGCGTGGCGCGGAACGTCCTCGACATTGTCGAAGAAACGGGAGTTATCCTGCACAGTCTGCGGGTGCAGCGCCACCACGCGAGTGCGCGAGGTCAGGGAGCTCGACGGCTCGTTAAAGCCGATGTGGCCATTCGCACCGATGCCGAGCAACTGGATATCGATGCCACCGGCATTCCGGATGGCCTGGTCATAGGCAGCGGTGGCTGCCACGGGGTCGGCAGCGCTGCCCTCTGGGCTCTTGACCAAGGCATCATCGAAATCGACGTGGCTGGTGAAGTCACGGCGGATGGTGGCGTAGTAGGACTGCTCGTGTTCGGGGTTAAGGCCAAGGTACTCGTCGAGAAGAAATGCGTGGCTGCCCGCGAAGCTGACCTCGCCGCGCTCGTGGCGGGCGATGAGCTCCTTGTACGTGGCCACCGGGGTGGAACCGGTGGCCAGCCCCAGGGTGGCGGAATTGTTGGCGTAGCGTGCGAGGATATCGGCGGCCGCGGCGGCGACCTCGGCGGGGGTGGAGCGAATGAGGATGTCCATAATCTGCCTTTCTGATGTGAGTGAGAGTCTTGTTTAAAAGTTTATAAATTCAGTGCCACCGACAATGACGCGCACCGGTTCCAGCTGGGCATTGAGGCCCACCAGGTTGGCGCGTGCACCAACCGCGATGCGGCCTAGATCTTTGCGTCCCAGCACATCGGCGGCCGTGGTGGAGGTAAAACGCACCGCTTCGCCCAGACCATGGCGTGCGGCGAAGCTGGCGAATTGCTGGGCCAAGGTGGACGTACCACCCGCGATGGCGCCGCTGGGCACGCGCGCGACTCCCCCGCTCACGGTGACGGGCAGGGAGCCCAATTCATAGTCACCGTCGGCCATGCCAGCCGCCGCCATGGCATCCGTCACCGCGAAGGAGCGGGGGTTGTGAGCCATGTCCACGGTGCCGTCCACAAGATGCACGCCATCGGCGATGAGCTCGACAGCCACGTCCCCCGCCTTCGCCGCGGTGAGCAAGGCGGCCACCGGGCCCGGCGCGCGGTGGTGGATGGGCGGCATGGCGTTGAAGAGGTGTGTGCCGGTCACGGTGACGCCGAGCTCTTTGGACTGGGCGATAACCTTCAGCGTGGTGTCGTAATCGGCCTCGGTGTGGCCCAGGCTGGCGATGATGCCGTGCTCCGCGCAGACTTCGAGCAGCTTGTCGACGTTCTCCGTTTCCGGCGCAAAGGTAATCGAACGCAGGTGGCCGCGGGCCGCGGCGATGACCGCGCGGAAGAAGTCCGGGTCACCGGGCACGATGCGCGAAGGGTCCTGCGCGCCGCACTTGGCCGCCGCGATGAAGGGACCTTCCATGTGGATGCCGGCGATTTCGCCTTCCTCAGCCAACTGGGCCAAAAGCTCCGCCCGCGTGCACAGCTCTTCTTGCGTGCCGGAAACCAAGCTGGCCAGCAGCGTCGTGGTTCCGTGCGCGCGGTGGAAGCGGGCGGCGGCCAGGCACTGCTCGTAGTTGCCGTTGGGGAATCCCCCGCCGTTGCCGCCGTGGTTGTGCAGGTCCACGAAGCCGGGCACCCACAGCAACACATCCGGGTCCCCGGCGCGCCAGGCGGCCTCGGCTGAGGGGGCATCGCCAAGCGCTATGCCCTCAATATTCTCCCCGAACGTGACGGCCCCGGCGCACAGCTCGAAGTTCTCATCGATGTAGAGGCCCTCGACGTGGCCTTTCGCCTCTGTCTGCATGACTCATTCGATTCCGTTTGTACAGGCTGGCGTGGCGCAGCCCGGTTGACAATTCACTTGAAATTTATCAGGGCTGCTGATTTTTGTGAATCACGCCTCCGTCGAAGGGGGTGTGTGAGCACAGGTGACTTTTAGCGTGTTAGGTGCACCGCGTGGGATGTCGAAAGGCCCGGCGAGCTACCAGCCGCGGGTGGCCACTCGGTCCCAGAGCTCGTTGTTCGCCAGCTCGCCAGCACCCGCAGGCGAAGTGCCAACGAACACGTCTCGTGCATCAGGATCATCAGCAAGAATGTAGCGGAACCACGCGGTGGCATAGCCGTCCCCGAACTCTAAGACGTCCTTGTGGTCCGCGCCCAGGCGGCGGGCAATGATTGCCGGACCACCGGCTGATTCAAAGTTCTCCTCTAGGTCTGACCACGGGCTGACAAGCCAGCGGTCCGAACGGCCATCGCTCGTCATCAAGAACAGCGGTGCCTTGATGTCCGCGGTGGTGTAATCCCAGTCATTGGACTGTGCCACTTTGTGGGAGGCCGGGCTCGCCGCATACACAGCTGCTACCTCCGTGTGGGCTGCAGCGTTGATAGCGCCCGCGCCGCCCTGTGAGTGTCCGAAAATACCGACCCGTGATCGGTCCACTCGGGAATCCAGTTCCGGCAATCGCTCAATCAAGTGCACGACATTCTCCCCGGTTCCGGTTTGGGGCGTCTCATCACCGACGACCACGAAGCCCCAACTGGCCAGGTGTTCCGCCACGGACAAGTAACTGCTCAGCGGCGTGTTCGTGCCATTAGCCATGACCACCGCCGGAAATGGTCCCGCGCCCGTCGGTGCCGCGATGGTCACGTCACCATCACGCCGCACGTCGACCTCGTGCGGCCCCTCGCCCGCAAACGACGCTTCCAGCGGACCACCCGTCTCAGCGCTGTATCCGGCAGCCACGCCGTCATCACCGGTCACGCTGTCTGCGTCCACCCATTGCATGAATCCCACAAACCCGACAAACGCCACCACAATCACGGCCACCACGGCAATCATGCCAACCACAAGCTTTTTCATGCTCTATATTGTGTTTCCCACGAGAGCGAAGGTCACTAGCGCTAGCACTACTTTTACCTGTACACAGTGCATGACCTGGCACCACCTACAAAAAGACGATACGGCGAATCAAAGTGCGGGCGCTCCCCGTCCCACAACGGTAGAGTTGAGGCCATTTAGCCCACCTGACCCGCCACTTGCACGGAGCTATCCTCATGGCCCACTTTTCTGCACGCCAGCTCAAGCACTTCATGGGATTCTGGCCGCCCTTCTTGGGCGCTGGCATAAAGATCAAGGAATTCGCTAATGACGGAACTCGCGTCGTTGTCAGCCACAGGCCAAACATGCTGACCAAGAACGCCATGGGCGTAGCCTTCGGCGGCACACTCTCCGCCATGACGGATCCCTTCTTCATGCTTGCCTCCATGCACCGTCTGGGCAAGGAGTACCGCATCTGGGATGCCGCGGGAGAAATTAAGTACCTCAAGCCCGGCCGCGGCACGGTCACCGCCGATATGCGCATCCCCGAGGAGACCTACGCGCTCATCGAAGAAAAGACGGCCAACGGCGAGAAGTACCTGCATTGGTTCGACGTGGACATTCTTGATGAGGAAGGCGATGTCGTCGCCCATGTGCGCCGCCAGGTGTACTACCGGCGCAAGCAGAAGTAAGCGCTGAGTGAGCAAGTCCCACCCGGTTTTAGACACAGTGGATCAAATTTGGATCATATGAAGCCAAAATGTAGCCACGGAGGCCGATATTGCACTGGATGAAACAATCCCCCGCAACCATTCATACTGGTCACGGGGGATTTTATGTGGAGCCGCCTGCGAGAATCGAACTCGCGACCTTCTCATTACGAGTGAGATGCTCTACCGACTGAGCTAAGGCGGCACGATGCAGTGTGTATATGCACCGCGTGAGAGTCTAGCCTAGGCCAGGGCTGAGAAAGAAATCGGGCTGCTTGATGTGGGGCACGCACAGCAAATGCTGCAAGTTAGCGCGCACCGCAGGCCAGGCGCAGGCGGCCCACCATGCCGTCGAAAGCCACCTGCGGGGTGACGTTCTGCGGCAGCTGCTCGCGGCAGGTGCGGATGGCGGACTGGGCGGCCAGCAAGCCATCTTCGCTCACACGCTGGGCAAGTTCACCGGCTAGGCCCGCGAAGTCCGGGTGGGTCATCTCCACCTCAGCGCCGACTTTGAGCATGAGCGCATCGCGGTAAATACCGGCGAGATCCACCAGCGCGATGTCGAGGCCGTCGGCGATGCGTCGTTTAGCGCGCTTCTTGTGAAGCTCCTCCATATCCTTCAGGGCACTGCGGGCGTCGCGCTGCGCCTTCGTCGCGCCCTTGCCCTTGGCACCAACGCCGAAGGATTGTTCAATCTTGGATCGCTCCGCCTCCTCCGCCGCCGCGTGGGAGTCCTTGGCCTCCTTCTCAATGAATTTCAGCAGCGCTGTGACGGATTGAAAGGCCTGGGAGCCGTGAAAGACATCCTCGGCCAGGTTGATGGCCATGGCGCGGCGCTTCTGCGCGGCGGGTTCGTTGACCAGGTGTCGCGCGCGCCCCACGTGGCGCAAGGTGGTCACGGCGGCCAGGCGCGCGTCATCCTCGCTGGCGCCTTCGGCGACGAGCTGCTTGACCACACCCTCCACGCTCGGCGCCGGGATATAAAGGTGGCGGCAGCGGGAACGCAGAGTGACCGAGAAGTCCTCCGGATCCTCCGAGGGCGCGACCATAATGATGACGGTGCGCTCCGGGGGTTCCTCTACGGTCTTCAATAGTGCGTTGGCGGCCTCGTTGCGGAGGCGATCTGCCTTGTTGAAGATGACCACGCGCCAGGGTGCAACACTCGGCAGGCTGGCCGCGCGCCCAATGACCTCGCGGGCCTCGCCGACCGTAATGAACTGCTCCTGCGGGTCCACGTAGACCAAGTCGGTGTGCTCTTGATTGTCCAGGACGCTTTGGCAGGAGGGACAGCGCCCGCATCCGGGGTTGCCGTTCTCGTCGGCAGACGTGCACATGAGTGCTGCGGCGAAACACTGCGCCGCCAGCGAGCGGCCGGCACCGGGAGGACCGGTAAAGAGCCAGGAATGGCTCATCGCCCGCGGGTCACCTTCGCCCCGTGCCGCGCGGGCAGCACTGAGGATGGTGTGGGCGACGGAGGGGGCGTCGGCAAGCCTTTCTGCAACGCTTGATGTATTCACTCGCCCTAGCCTACTGGGATAACTAAAGTGAGTAACCATGAATAGACTGATGCGTGGCGCCCGCTGGTTATGGGGTACTCAATGGCCGATGTACGCCGCGCTCGTCCTTGGCTCCAACATCATCGGTGCCATTGCGATCATGACCTTCGTGGTCTTCTTTCTCCCCATGCCGGAGATCTCCGACTTCATCGCCCACACGCCCCACCTGTGGACCTATGGCACGTTGTTCGTAACCTTCGCCGTCATCATCGGCATCGCGGTGACCCTGCGGCTGTTCCGGCCGGTCTTGGACTGGCAGCGCAGTCCCGATGACCATGATCCCAATATGGTGCGCAACTTGGTCCTGCGCATCCCGCTCTACCAATCTGGCGTGGCCGCAGGTGTCTGGCTGTTGGGCATTCTTTTGGCGGTGATATTAGCGGGCCAGCACTCGGCACGGCTGGCCGTGGTCGTCGGTGTTTCTGCTGCGCTGGCTGGAGGCCTCATCGTTCTCCTGACATACCTGCAGGCGGAGCGCCTCGTGCGCCCCGTGGCGGCGGAGGCCGTGGCCCGGCGCTTTGAGGATTCCACCCTGGAACCGCCGATTAAGTACCGTCTGCTTTCCACGTGGCTCATGACCTCCGGCATCCCGCTCATCGGCATCATCCTGGTGCACCTGGGACAGAAAATGGGGATGTTCACCGCCGATACCGCCGATATCATCCCCGCCATCATCGCGCTGAGCATCACGGCGCTGGGTACGGGGCTTATCGGCACCATGTTCGCCATGATGAGCGTGGTGGACCCCATCCTGGAGCTACAGGACGCCATCAACCGCGTGCGCCGCGGCGAGAACGACGTCCAGGTAGACATCTACGACGGCTCTGAGCTCGGTGTTCTTCAAGCTGGTTTCAACGAAATGATGCGCGGCCTGCGTGAGCGCCAGCGCGTGCGCGACATCTTCGGCCGCTATGTCGGCACTGAGGTGGCACAGCGCGCCTTGGAGGAGCGCCCGGAGTTGGGCGGTGAGGACCGCAAGGTGGCCGTGCTGTTTATCGACGTCATCGGCTCCACCACCTTCGCCGTCAACCACACCCCGGAGGAGGTCGTGGAGGAGCTCAACAAGTTCTTCGAGCACGTCGTTGAGGTGGTACACCGCAATAAGGGCATCATCAACAAGTTCCAGGGTGATGCTGCTCTGGCCGTGTTCGGTGCCCCACTGACGGTCTACGATGCCAACTCCATGGCCCTGCAGGCTGCCCGCGAACTGCGCCAGGAACTGCGCGGGCTGCGACTGCAGGCAGGCATCGGTGTGGCCGCGGGCCACGTGGTGGCCGGCCACATTGGTGGTGCGGACCGCTTCGAGTACACCGTTATTGGTGATGCCGTCAATGAGGCCGCACGCCTTACCGAGCTGGCCAAGGACACGCCCGGCCAAGTGCTCACCAACTCCGCCACGCTGCGCGGCGCTAACGAGGCCGAGCAAGCGCGCTGGACACTGATGAAGTCTATCGAGCTGCGCGGGCGTCGCCGCATGACGCAACTGGCGCGCCCTATCCGCCCGACGCTGGCGGAGCGCGCCCTCGGATAAATAAGTCTTTGTGATTCTGGTAGTTTCGGGGCCATGCCCCATCAGCCACACCAGCCCCATCCGCCACGCCAGACCTCGAGTCCTCGCCTTCTCGTCCCCGACGTCGCCCGCGGCATGGCTCTGCTAGGCATTGCGCTGGCAAACGTCTGCACCGCGTGGATTATGAACGACGGCAATGGCCCCGATGCTTATTTCGGCGGCGTCGACTCCCTCGCAGACAAAATCTACGTGGTCTTTGCCGCCATGTTCATTCACGTGCGCGGCCTGCCGATGTTCTCCACGCTCTTAGGTTTCGGCGTGGGGCTTATCGCAATGAGCTTATGGCGGCGCGGCTTCCCGCTTCTCCGCGCACAGGCCGTGCTGGCAAAACGCTATGGCTTTCTCGCCTTGTTCGGCGTCTTGCACTGCCTCTTTCTCTTTTCCGGCGACATCATGATCCTCTATGGCGCGATGGGCATGCTCATCGCACTGCTGCTTTCTTTAACTGACAAGCTCCTCATGCGCGTGGCCTACGGGCTTTGTTCGCTGCTGGTTGTGTCGGGCATCGGAATGGGTATTGGGGCCGCATTCATCGATACTTCAGATTTCGATGTCAGCGGCTTTACTGCCGCCGACTCCTATTGGGAGCTGCTGGGTGAGCAGGCCATCATGGTCAGCGCCCAACTGATGTCCATCCCCCTAACCGGCGCCATGGTCCTGCCTGTCATGCTCGTGGGCTTCGTGTGGGCGCGCCGCGGCACTCTGGCCGGGGGCCATCATCGCGAGCTATGGGCGTGGACACTGGTGGCTGTAGCCATCATTCTCTTCCTCGGCCTGCCTTGGGGCTTGTCGACGATTGGGGTGCTGGATCCAGCGCTGGCAGATCCCCTCAACGCAGCAAATAGCTGCATCGGAATGCTCACCGGGCCGGGCATCGTGGCGGCGGCGACACTTGCCCTGGAACCCCTGCAGCGCCGTGGTGCGCGCCCGTGGTTCCTGTGGCCGCTCATCGCACTCGGCAAGCGTTCCATGACCGGCTATGTGCTACAGTCCGTGTTCTTCCTGGCGCTGGTCTACCCCTTCACCCTCAACATTGGACCGGAGTTCAGCGCCGCAGGCCAAGCAACGTTGGCCGCCGGGGTATGGCTAGCAACGCTTATCATCGCCTGCGCGCTCGAGGCCGCAGGCAAGCCTGGGCCCTTCGAGTGGGTGCACCGCCGCTTGTCCTACGGCAAGACAATGCGCCCGGAATTAGGTGCGGCGTCTAATCCCGGCCCTTCCGCGCCAACCCATCCACCAGCAGTACCAGGCCTACCGTCTGCGCCGCCGACTGCGCCGCATCCAGGGCTCGGCCACGCAGGCCCGCATCCTGGCGCTGCTCAACCGGGTTCAGGACCGTCAGCGCCTCAGAGGCCAGAAGCAGGTTAGCGCCATGGCTCAGCCCTTGCGTGGCTTCGTCGGCGCGGAACTTCTCATCACCGGCTAGCGCGGAGAGAGCGGCCGCCGGGATTCCGGCGACGGCCGTGGCGAGGCGCTCACTCCGGGTGCGCGAGAGCGCAATGCCTGCGGCCCACGCTCCGGCGCGCAGACCCCAGCCCACCGCATCATTGCGTGCGCCGCGCAGCGCCCACGCGAAGGATGCGTATTGTGCGCTCACACACGTCACGCTGAACATCGTTGGTGCACCGCGCTTGGCGGCCTGCCCCAGGGATGCGGCGATGAGCCCCACGCGGGTCTCCGGTGCGCAGTCCGGGCGCAGGGCCAGCAGCACGGGTACAGCGGCCGTCGTGGCCACACCGAGCGTGCGCCACTTAAACAGGCGTGACCAGACAGCAGTCTCCCCCGCAGCAAGCGCGCCGAGGGTGAAGTGATCGCGGCCAGTAAAGGCCGGGCCCGCCGCGCGCAGGAGAGCCTCGGTGCCTTCCTGGGTGCGGGCCACCATATCGCGGGCGAAGCTGGTCTTCATGTCCTGCTACTTCCTGCGCGATCCAGCCTTGACCACGTTCTTGGTGCCCGGCGAAGGCTTCTTCGTGGCCTTCTTGGTCGACTTCTTCGTGGCCTTCTTCGTCGATTTCTTAGTCGATTTCTTGGTGCTCTTCTTCGTCGATTTCTTCACACCACCGTTCGCGGCATCCTTGGCGCGGCGCTCGGAGAGGAGCTCGTTGGCGCGGGCGTCGGTAAGCTGCTCCGGATCGTCGCCACGGCGCAGCGAGGCATTCGTCGTGCCGTCGGTGACGTACGGGCCAAAGCGGCCGTCCTTGACCGTCATCGGCTTACCGGACACGTCGTTATCACCCAGCTGCTTAATCGGCGGCTGCGCGGCCGCACGGCCGCGGCGCTTCGGCTCCGCGTAGATGCGGCGCGCCTCATCCAAGGTGATGGAGAAGATCTGCTCCTCCTTGGCCAAGGAACGGGAGTCCTTGCCCTTCTTTAGGTACGGGCCATAGCGGCCGTTCTGCGCGGTGATGACCTCGCCATCCGAGGGGTCCACGCCCACCTCACGCGGCAGACTCAGCAGCTTCAGTGCTTCCTCGAGGGTGACGCTGGCCGGCTCCATCGAGGCAAAAAGCGAGGCCGTGCCTGGCTTGAGCTTCTCCTCGACGTACTCAGCAATGCGCTTTTCCTTCTGCTTCGCCGCGGTCTTGGTCTCCCAGTTCTTGGCGCGCTTGCCTTCGGCGGCGCGCTGGGCGTCCTCCGCGGCGCGCTCTTCCTTGACGATCTCTTCGGCTTCGGCCTCGGCCTTCTCGCGTTCGTCGTCACGCACCTGCTCGGTCACGTACGGCCCGAAGCGGCCCTCCTTGGCCACGATGGTGCGGCCATTCTCCGGGTTCTGGCCCAGCTCGCGCCCACCCTGCGGGGTGGCGAAAAGCTTTTCCGCCAAAGCCTCGTTGAGCTCATCCGGGGTGACCGTCTCCGAGAGGTTAGCGCGCTGGTACTCCACCGTGCCGTCCTCGTTGGTGCCCACGGCGCGCTCAATATACGGCCCGTAACGGCCCACGCGCACGAAGACATCGCGACCTTCGGCGTCGGTGTAAAGACGCAGCGAGTTGACCTGGCGGGCATCGATAGCCTCCAGGTTGATGTCCACCAGGGACTTCAGGCCGCCGTGGCGGGCAATGGATGCGGCCTTCCGCTCGCCGGCCTCCGTGTTGCCGAAATAGAAGTTATTCAGCCAGTCCGTACCGTTCTCCGAACCGGCAGCAATGGCATCGAGCTCGTCCTCCATGGAGGAGGTGAAATCATAATCCACCAGCTCGGTGAAATTATTCTCCAGCAGGCCCACCACCGCGAAGGCAACCCACGAAGGCACCAGCGCGTTGCCGCGGGAGAGCACGTAGCCGCGGTCCTGGATGGTCTTGATGATGGAGGCGTACGTCGACGGGCGCCCAATGCCAAGGTCTTCCATCTTCTTGACCAAGCTGGCCTCGGTATAGCGCGCCGGCGGGTTGGTGGAGTGGCCGTCGGCAGTAACCGCAGCGGTCTGAAGCGTGTCGCCCTCGTTGAGGTGCGGCAGGCGCGACTCTTCCTTCGAGCCCTTCGCCGCCACGTCCTCATAGGCCTTGAGGAAGCCCGGGAAGGTAATCGTGCGGCCGGTCGCAGAAAAGTCCGCGTCGTGACCACCAGCGCTCACGGCCGCGGTCACCTTCATCGAGGTTCCCTTGGCATCGGCCATCTGGGAGGCCACGGTGCGCTTCCAGATTAGCTCGTAGAGCTTGTATTCCTCGGCGTCGAGCTGCCCGGCCAGCTGGCCCGGGGTGGCGAAACGTTCGCCGGCGGGGCGGATGGCCTCGTGGGCCTCCTGGGAGTTCTTCACCTTGCGGTCATACGTGCGCGGCCCATCCGAAACAAACTCCGCACCGAAGATGGAGGTGGCGGCCTCACGCGCGGCGCCTAGGCCCTGCTTGGACAGGGAGGTCGAGTCGGTACGCATATAGGTAATGTGACCGTTCTCGTAAAGACGCTGCGCAATGCGCATCGTGCGCTCCGAGGTGTAGTGCAAGCGGCGGCCTGCCTCTTGCTGCAGCGTCGAGGTCATAAACGGTGCGGAAGGTTTGCGCGAATAAGGCTTGTGCTCAACGCTGGCCACCGTCATGGTGGAGCCTTCCAGCGCGCTGGCCAGCTGCTCCGCCTGGGCCTGCTTGACGACGACCACCTCGTCGCTCTTCAGCTCACCCTTATCGTTGAAGTCGCGGCCCGCGGCCACGCGCTTGCCATCAAGGGCGCTCAAGCGTGCGTCAAAGTCCGGTGTGGACTTGAGCGTTGCCGTGAGATCCCAGTACTCGGCGGGGATGAACGCCATGCGCTCGCGCTCGCGCTCGACGATGACGCGGGTAGCCACCGACTGCACGCGGCCAGCCGACAGGCGCGGCATGACCTTCTTCCACAGCACCGGGGAGACCTCGTAGCCGTAGAGGCGGTCGAGGATGCGGCGGGTTTCCTGGGCGTCGATGAGGTTCTCATCGAGCTCACGAGTATTTTCCGCCGCCTCCAGGATGGCGGACTTGGTGATCTCGTTGAAGACCATGCGGCGCACCGGCACCTTGGGCTTGAGCACCTCGAGCAGGTGCCATGCAATGGCCTCGCCCTCGCGGTCGGGGTCTGTTGCGAGATACAGCTGGTCGCATTCCTTCAGCTTGGCTTTAAGGTCGGCGACCTTCTTCTTCTTGTCCTGGCTGATGACGTACAGCGGGGTGAAGTTATCCTCCGGGTTAACACCGAGGCGCGCCCAGGATTCCTTCTTATACTTAGCGGGGACGTCGGCAGCGCCGCGGGGAAGGTCCCGGATGTGGCCGACGGAGGCCTCAACAATGTACTTATCGCCGAGATAAGGCTGAATCTTCTTCGCCTTGGTTGCTGACTCGACGATGACCAGGGTCTTCCCCGGGCCGGTAGCTTCTGCCACTTCGACTTCATCCCTTCCGATGGTTAGTCCTCTGCTGGGCAATTGCCCCTAGAGTACACAGATAGAGGTTCACTCTAGTTATTCAGGCCAGTACGCGTCCACACAACAGGGGGTCTATACTGGCCGTCCGAGGATTCGCCTCACAGTACACAACCGGGAGACAGCGTGATTGCGTCTATTACTGCATGGTTCGAGGTCATCATGGCCACCCAGTGGATTTATCCGCTGGTGGGTTCGCTGATTTTCCTCGACTGCTTCTTCCCCGTGTTGCCTTCAGAGGTTCCCCTCAACATGGTTGGCGCTTGGTCTGGTTCCCAAGGTTTTCCCCACCTTCCCACCATGTTTTTCGTCGCTATGGTTGCCGCAATTTTGGGGGATAACTTGTGCTTCTTTCTGGGAACGCGGCTCATTGGCCTTATTAATAGAGCCCAAAAAGGCACGAAGGCTTATGAGGCCCTGACGTGGGTCAAGCGCAATATTCGCCGCAGTGGCGGCGCGGCGATCATCATTGCGCGTTTCATCCCCTCGGCCCGGCTCTTCATGACGATTCTGCTCGGCTCGATGCGCTACCCGTGGCCGCTGTTTTTCTTCTTCGACACCTTCGGGGTGCTGCTGTGGGTAGCGCAGGCGCTAGCCATTGGTTACCTCGGCGGCGTGGCCTTCTCCGGCTCGCCCGCGATAGCCATGCTCATTTCCATCATCGCCGCGGTCATCATCGGCTTCGGCCTGCAAAAGGGGCAGAATAAGCTGCTGGAATGGTGGGATACCCGGCGCGGCTATGCCGAATCCCCCTAAACCACCTCGACGTTGGTGGCCTGCTGGCCCTTAGCGTCTTCCCCAATCTCAAAGGAAACGCGCTGGTTATCTTCGAGAGTGCGGAAGCCGGTTCCTTGGATCTCGGTGTAGTGCACGAAGATATCGCCGGAGCCGTCCTCCTGCTCAATGAAGCCGTAGCCTTTTTCGGCGTTGAAGAACTTGACGGTACCGTATGCCATGATGAGTTGTCCTTTGCGGAAATAAAGTAGTGCAAACTAGTGCACCAGTGTGCCACGTTTGGACACCTACAGCAGATTAGTGGAGGCAAGCGTGAGTGAGAACCCTCTGGGTGAGGAGCTCGTCGAGCACCTTGTTGAGCGTTTCCCCGAGTCCGAGCTAACGCACTCCACCACCCTGCCCGCCCAGCCAGCGCGCTATGCCGAGTGGACGGAGTGGGTCCTGCCGGAGTTGCGGGCGGCGTTGGAGGAGCAGGGTGTGGCCAAGCTCTATGCCCACCAGGTCGCCGTGGCACAGGCCGCGTGGGAGGGGCGCGACGTGGTGGTGTCCACCGGGACGAGTTCCGGAAAGTCGCTGGGCTACCGTTTGCCCATCCTGTCCCGCCTGGCGCAGGATTCGACCGCGTGCGCGCTCTACATCACGCCGACGAAGGCGCTGGGTTCGGACCAGCTGCGCGCGGTGCTGGAGCTCACGCAGGATATCGCCGTGCTTCGCGACGTCCACCCCGCCCCCTACGACGGCGACACCCCCACCGAAGCGCGCGCCGGCATCCGGGATCAAGCGCGGTTCATCTTTTCCAACCCGGACATGATTCATTCTTCTCTGCTGGGGGCGCATCAGCGGTGGGCGCGGGTGCTGAGGCACTTGAAATTCATCGTCATCGATGAGGCGCATGCCTACCGCGGGGTTTTCGGGGCGAACGTGGCGCTGGTGGTGCGGCGTTTGCTGCGGCTGTGCGAGCACTATGGCTCGCGGCCAGTCATTATTGCGGCGTCGGCGACCATGCGGGATCCGGCGCGGCATACCGCGCGGCTGACGGGGCGCGAGGTGCTCGCGGTGACCGAGGATGGCGCGCCGACGGGTGCGCGGACGGTCGCGCTGTGGGAGCCGGGCTTCATGGAAGGCATCGAAGGGCAGAACGGTGCCCCGGTGCGTCGCGCCGCTACGACGGAGGCAGCGTGGATGATGGCCGCGCTCGTGGCGCAAGGCGCGCGGACGTTGACCTTTGTGCGCTCGCGGCGCGCGGCAGAGACCACCGCGCTACGGGCAGCGGAGGAGCTCTCCGGGAGGCTGGGCAGGCCGGATTTTGCGCGCCGGATTGCGGCCTACCGTGCGGGGTACTTGGCTGAAGACCGCCGCGCGCTGGAGCAGGCACTGGATGATGGTTCACTGCTCGGTGTGGCCACTACCTCGGCTTTGGAACTGGGCATTGACGTCGGCGGGCTGGATGCCGTGGTCACCGCTGGGTTCCCGGGTACGGTCGCCAGCTTCTGGCAGCAGGCCGGACGCGCGGGCCGCCGCGGGCAGGGCTCTCTGGTGGTGTTGGTAGCCCGCGATGAACCGATGGATACCTACCTGGTTCACCACCCGGAAGCGCTGTTGGGCCGGCCGGTCGAGGCCAGCGTGTTCAACCCCGCTAACCCTTATATTCTGGGCGGACACGTGTACTGCGCGGCGGTGGAAAAACCGCTGAGCGACGCCGACGTGGCCGCCTTCCACGCCGAAGACGTGGTTCATGACCTAGCCCAGCAGGGCTTGCTGCGCCGGCGCCCGCAGGGCTGGTTTGCCGCTCCCCTGCCCGCTGGCTCCAGCGAGCTCACCCCGGAGACCGCGCACACGGCCGTCTCGCTGCGCGGTGGCTCGGGCGAGGAGGTCATGATTGTCGATTCTTCCGACGGCCGCCTGCTCGGCACCATCGATGCAGCCCGCGCGGTCAGCCAGGTACATCCCGGCGCGGTGTACCTGCACCGCGGTGAAAGTTTCGTGATCGAGGAGCTTCACCTGGGCGACGCAGATGGCTCAGCTCCCGCCGAGCCAGGCGTAGCCCTCGCCGTACCGAAGACGCCGGACTACACCACGCAGCCGAAGTCCACGACGGATATCCGCATCCTGCGCGAGGCCGATGACTTGGTGAACTACACCCCCGGCCTGTGGGTGGCCAGCCTGGAGGTCGAGGTGACCGACAAGGTCACCGGCTACCAGGTTCGGCTTCCCGATGGCTCCGTGGGCGAGGATATCCCCCTTGACCTGCCGGAGCAGCGCCTGGTGACCCGGGCGGTGGCCTACACCATCGATCCGCTGGCACTCGCAGCGATGGGAGTCACCGCCGGGCGCACGCCAGGCACCCTCCATGCGGCCGAACACGCCGCCATTGGGCTGCTGCCGCTCATTGCCACCTGCGACCGCTGGGACATTGGTGGTGTGTCCACCGCCCAACACGCCGATACGGGCTTGCCCACGGTTTTCGTTTACGACGGCCATCCCGGCGGCGCCGGCTTCGCCGAGGAAGGCTTCCGGCGTTTCCCCGAGTGGATCAAGGCTACCTTTGAGGCCGTGCGCTCCTGCCCCTGCGAGTCCGGGTGTCCGTCGTGCGTGCAATCCCCCAAGTGCGGCAACGGCAATAACCCTCTGGACAAGGCGGGCGCGGTAGCGCTGCTCGGCGCGCTGGTCACCATGACCTCCTAGACCGGACCAGCGCGGGCGATGGCGCTGCGCCCGCGCAGCCGGGCAGTCACCTCCACGTCGCGCCCCTCGATATCGCAGGAGCCGAGCTCCGCGCCATTGAGCACGGCAACCTCCTCAGCCTTCGTGCAGGCGTCCCTGCCCTTGGCCACCTCCCACGCCCCCGATACCGCAGCGAGATCCGCCGCCACCTGCGCTTCGTGCCGCGCCACAACGAGCGACGCAACCGCCGCGACCGCCAACAACAGAGACGCCACTGCGGCGATGATCCCGGCGGCGACGACGGTGGCATAGCCCTCCTCACCCGCCAGGATCCGCACCCAGCTGCGCTGATGACGACTCATGGCTGCGCCCCTGCGGCCCCACCGGCTGCCATCTCCGCGGGAAACACCGCCTGCGCGCGCATGGTTCCCAGGGGTGCGGGCACGGCGGCCTCAGCGGTCATGAGTCCGGAGCTCTCGCTCACGGTGACCGTCACTCCCTCGCGCTGAAAGTCCACGCCGATAGCAGCGGAGCGAGCCGCAGCACCCGCGGCGTCAACGGCAGCGAGGTGAGCCGACAGCGTGGCGATGCCACCCACGATTCCCGCCGCAACGATGACGAGCGCGGACAGTGACAGGGCCGCCTCGATGGTGACGGAGCCGGCGTCATCAAGCGCGCGCATTAGCCTGGAGAGTTGGACAGGGCGTCGGTGATGATGGACGTAATGGCGCTGGTAACTTCGCCGCCATTGACCACGGCATAGAGCACCGCGGCAAGCGCTGCAGCCGCGAGCGAACCCATAGCATATTCAATCGTGGACATCCCATCATCATTAGCTAATAGTGACTGGTAGTTTACCTTTTTCTGCATGGTTAACCTATCTTTCTTTCCTGTGTTTGTGTAGGTTGCGTGTGCTGAGTTAGTGAGTGGTTAGTTGAACGGTTGGTTGTATGTGCTGACTTAGAAGAGTTGCTGGCCCAAGCTGATGAGAACAGGTATCAACCCAAGGACCAGGAAAGCGGGAAGGAAGCACACTGCCAGCGGTGCTGCGATGAACACACCAGCGCGCTCCGCCCGCGCGGTAGCTTGTGCCGAGGCTTCGGCACGCAGCTGCGCCACCAACCGGTGGCACCCAGTTGCCATGGCAGCGCCCGATTCACCAGACAGCTGCGTAAGCCGCACCAGTTCTTCCAAATGCGGCTGGCTGGCCAACGCCGACCACGCAGTGTTCATGGGAACCCCTACCCCAATGAGAGCGGCCGCTTCCGACCACCGCGGCGAGGCTTCAGCGACAGCTAGCACGGCACTGCGCGTGGAGAGACCGGCCTCCAGGCATGCGGCGAAGAGCTCCAGGTCGCTGGCTGCATCAAGCGCACTGTAGTCCGTGTCTGGACCATCGCGCGGCGTCTTCGGGCGCGGCGTGCGCGAGCCCGACTCGGCAATCCGCCCAGAGGGCGCAACAGCCGTGATAGCGAGTGCCGCGGCCATTAATGCAGTGGAGATATAGGTCAAGACCATCACTGCGCCGCCTTCCGCAGAATGAGGCGCGACCAGGCAAAGCCGGCGCAGACGAGTGCCACGCCGACGTCGAGAAGCACGCCCCCTAAGCCACCACCCAACAAGAACCCCAGAGAATCCGCACCCATCGCCCCACCCATGAGAATGCCCGCCAGCGGCAAGCACGCCAGGATAACCGCGGTGGCCTGCGGCCCCTGCAAAGAGGCAGCGGTCTCACCGGCATGGCGGCGCGCAGTATCCAGCTGGCTTTGGGCCTGCTCAATGAGACTCGCCAACGCCACGCCATGACGCCCCGAGAGCGTGAGCAGCGCTGCATAGCGCGCAACCTCCGGTGCATTGAGAGCAACCGCGGGTGAGCCCCCTTGCGCCGCGAGTCCCGCCGCTGTGCTCAACGCGTCGCGGAGACTCTCCGGAGTGGAGTCAGGAAGGGCATCTGCACCCCGACGCAGCGCGCCCGCCGTTGTCGAGCCCGCCCGCAGCTCAGCGGCAATAGAACCAAAATAGGAGGCGAGTGCCTCAGCACCGCGGCGCTGGCGCCGGGCGGCTGCCAGGTCATTGGCAAACCACAGCGCACAGGCCACAATGCAGCCCACCGCCACCACAACAGTGGGCCTGCCGAAAAAGACACAGCACCCGACCCCGAGGAAGACAGCCGCGGGTGCCAGCGAGCGAGGCTTCGGAGATTCCAGCCGCGTCACCGAAGCAGGCTGCGAGAGCAAACACGCCGCTGCAAGGAACAGCCACATCATGGTTCCACCCCCAACCGCGAACACAGCTGCGCAAACCCGGGAAGCGGGCCCTCTTCGGCCGTCCACACCAGCTGAGGCGTGACCGGGTTTCCCTCCAGCACGCCGAGGTGTGCGAGGCGTCGACCCTGCGGGGTACGCTCCATCCCAAGAACCACGTGCACTGCGGCCGCTAGCTGCGAGTGCAGCGCCACGCGGTCGAGTCCTCCCAGCGCGGCGAGGGCCTCCATGCGGGCGGGTACTTCATCAACAGAGTTGGCATGCACGGTGCCAGCCCCACCATCGTGCCCAGTGTTGAGCGCGGCAAGCAGTTCCACTACCTCCGCGCCGCGGATTTCACCGACGACGATGCGGTCTGGGCGCATGCGCAGCGCTTGGCGGAGCAGGAGCGACATAGAAATCTCGCCGCGCCCTTCCGCGTTGGCCCGGCGCGATACCAAGGTCACCACGTGCGGGTGATTCGGGGAAAGCTCCGGGGTGTCCTCGATGATGAGCAAGCGCTCGGTGACGGGCACGCACCCCAACAAGGCAGCGAGCAACGTCGTCTTGCCGGAGCCGGTCCCACCAGTGACCAGGAAGGATGCCCGGCACTCAACGACGGCCCGCAAGACATGCTCCAAGCTGGAATCAATGCTGCCATTGGCTATTAACTCCTCCAGGCTGGTTTGCGCCTGGCGCAACACACGAAGGCTGATGCAAGTTCCGCTTGCTGAAGGAGGCGCAAGCAACGCGTGAAGTCGGATCCTCGTGCCATCGGGGCGGGTCAGGCGCCCATCGGCAAAAGGTTGCGCATCATCCAGCCGCACGCCCGCCACCGCAGCCAGCCGGGTAGCAAGCTGGCGTACTTCGGCGTCATCGGCAAAGCCGATATCACGCGGCTGCAGGCCCTGCCCGCAATCGACGAAACAGGAATCGGGGCCATTAACAACAACATCGGTCAGCCCCGGCAGCGATAGGACCGGTTCCAATAATCCTAAGCCCACGGAATCGTGGCGCAAGCGCTGCAGAAGGTCGAGCACATCGACATCGCTGATGACTCCGGCCTCCTGGCGAATACGCCGCGCCAAGGCCGGTGCATCGTGGGCCAGCTGCGGCTCGGCGGCCACGATAGTGCGCATCGTATCGATCAGGTTCATGCCACGGCCTCCCACATCTGGCGCGCGGCACGCACAAGGGCTCGGGGCAGCTGACGCGGCAGCCCACTGGTTTCCACCGTGCGGGTCAAACCACGGATCGTCGGCAACTCAGCGATGGGTTCTGCATGAGTCACCGTGGCAATATCGCTGGCGTCCAGACCCGCCCACTGCCGGTTGCGCACGACGACGGAGCACTCCTGCGGCCGGGCGCGAAGCTCTGCCACCAGCTGCGCGCAGGCGGCGGCTGCCCGCACCTCAGCGGCGGTCAGCACCACCACGTGATCCGCCGCATCGGGGATATCCCACGGTGGGCAGTCCACCACGACGGTCCCTGGATATAAACACGCTGCTTGCATAATCGCCGCGCGCCGGGTCGCGGTCATCTGGGCCACCTCCGCGTTGGCGGACCTCGCAGCTGAGAGCACCGCTATGCCATCCGGGGTGGTGGGCAAGGCGCGCACAAGGTCTGCTGCATCAACCGAACCGGTCCCTGCGGCGAGATCCGGCCACCGCGCGCCGGGCTTGTTCTCAATGCCGGTGAGCAAGTCGAGGCCGCCGGAATACGGGCTCGCATCAACCAGGAGGTCCGCGCCCGCCTCGCGGGCCAGCGCCACCGCCACGGTCGAGGCACCCAAGCCCCCAGCGGACCCGGTCACCGCCAGGGTTAAACCAGTGGACACGGTGGTCTCAGGGGTAGCGTCCGCGGCTAATGCGCCCAGGAGTTCTTTCGATTGGGCTGGGACGATGAAGGCGGCAGTCGCACGGCAACAGAGTGCGGCCTCATAATCGATCGGCCCCGGATCCAGCGCCAGGAAATACACCCGCGGATGCCCCGCCACGAGCCGGGCCGTCAGCGAATCAGCTAAGACAGCATCCGCCTTCGGCAGGTGGCGGGAAAAGTCCCGCGGATCCTCGACGGTGCTCACTTCCGCAGTACTGGCAGCAGCCGCGGAAGCTGCTTCTGCTCGCAGTGCGGCATCCCCGACTGCGATAACTAGGTGAAACGTGCTCATGCCCGAAGCATGCGCGAGCACACCTACCACGCGCTAGGGCTTCCTAGCCGCCTGTGGATAACTCCGCAGTTTTCATCTATAGACGCCGGTTTTGATGACGTTTAAACAAATTTAACGGGGTTTAAAGCCTACAATTCACAGGGAACCCGCCACGTCGTGTCCTAAGAAAAACTCACAAGCCATACAACGGGCTTAGGCTTAGGGAAAGCCAAAAACATCAATAACCCCGGCGATTTACTCCTACTTTTGTAGTGCAGGGATCGTTCCGAGGCTTTCAACAGAAAAACTAGCATATCCATAATGAATAATCCAGAATCCGCCCTACTACCACTATCTCAGTGGTTTTCATCTGCGCGCATGAGCCGTTACGCTGCCCATCCAACTCCAGAAGCGCTATACCTTTGGAATACTCACCTTACAAAGACCTATCTCGCCGACATTGAGCATCTCGAAGTGCTCCTCCGCAATTGCATCCACACCGCCCTAACGCGCAGATACGACGAACGGTGGTTTGACAACCATCGAATAAATTTCAGCAGTGAAGCAGCCAAGAGCATCCACAAAGCAATGAAGAGAGCCGGAGGGAGGAAAGCACCACCAGGAAAAATCATCGCTGAACTCAGTTTTGATTTCTGGCGCTTCCTCTTAAGTAGCCACTATCAGGCGAGCATCTGGCCGCAGATAGAAAAGGCATTGAAGGTAAAACCCGACGACAGACAGCAATTCGAAGAACTTGTAGTCATTATTTACAAAATGAGAAACAGGTGCTCTCACCACGAATCAATCGTCCAACAACACAATATCCCTGGTGAAATCGCACATCTTGACTCTGTTGATAACGCTATCCACATGGTAGCGAAATTCATTGATCCCGAAGCCGCGACGTGGATCAAGGATAATTCCAGAGTGCCAGCTCTACGAGTGCAACGACCTTAGTCACATATCTGAATGCCACGGCAACACTGGGACTGGGGGCATGTTGGCTTAAAAGAGAAAGGTGATGGCCCGCGCCTCGGGGGGGTGTGCGCGGGCCATCGGTAACCCGGCATCGGGGGGTGCGCCGGGGCAGGCCGCACTGTATATCGGGGCCTTGCACATGACATTATGGCACGCGAACCAAGAGATGACAACAGCGAAATCCAACATTCCTTGAGTTTTCTGGCAATATGTTTGCGCACTCCCGATTCTGCCTGCTAAGAGGCTACGATGAGCAGGGTAACTCGCACACCAACGGCAGGCCTTCTCGATGACCGGTACCCCCTCCCCCACTGACGGCGCCACCCGCGCGGCCGCGTTCTTCGACTTGGACAAAACGATCATTGCCACGTCCTCGGCCTATGCCTTCGGCCGCGAGTTCATGCACAACGGGCTCATTACCCATGCCGAGGCGCTCCAACTGTCCTTAGCTAAAGCCAGCTATATGCTCGCCGGCCACAGCAGTGAGCACATGGACACCACCCGCGATCAGCTCGCCGCGATGGCCGCCGGCTGGTCCGTTCAGGAAGTCCACGACATCGCGGTGGAGACCATGCATTCAGTAGTCACCCCCGCCATTTATGCGGAGGCACGCGCGCTTATCGACGCCCACAGCGCCGCCGGCCACGAAGTGGTGATCATCTCGGCGTCGGCAAGCGTGCTGGTCGAGCCCATCGCGCAGGAACTAGGCATCGAGCACGTCGTGGCCACCGAGCTCGCCGAAGAAGATGGCCGATTCACCGGAGAGATTCTGTTTTATTGCAAAGGCGCCGCAAAAGCCGAGGCATTGGCACGCATTGCTCAGGAGCTCAACGTCGACCCCGATGTATCGTTTGCTTACTCCGATTCCGCCACGGATATCCCGATGTTAGAGCAGGTTCGCCACCCCGTTGCCGTGAACCCGGACCGCTTGTTGAAGAAGCACGCCATCGCCCACGACTGGGAAATCCGCACGTTTAAGCACCCCGTTCCGCTCTTCACCGCGCCCAGTGCCCGCGAGTTCGGTATCGGCTCAGCGGTCGTGGCCGGCATAGCGGCCCTCGTGGTCGGCGGTGTTTTCTTTGCGCGGCAGCAGCTGCGTGATTAGGCCGCTTGCGCGATGCCGTCGGCTTCGCGGGCGCCGGCTTCCCAGGCGTCGAGAAGCAGCGTGATAAGCGCCGCCGGATCTTTGTCATAGGTGCCCAACGCCGCGCGGTAGTCCGCACGATGCCGGTTGAGGTAGGTCTCAGGCACGGCAAAGCCCCGCGGATCGAAACCGGTATGGATGGCTGCGGTGCGCGCGGCAACGAGCGCCACGACTGTGCTGCGCGCACCGAACAACGAGCGCGCGGCAATCTCCGCGTGCAGCACCACCGGTAACAAGCGGTCAAAATCCACACCGGCCCCGCGCGTGATGAGCTGTGCTAGCGCCTGCGCCACCGCCGGATTCTGATCAGGGTGGCCCGCGCCACCCGCCGCAACATCAATGCTGGCCAGGATCTGCAGCGGAGCCCGCGCGAAGGTGCGCACCGTAGCCGCCTGTTTTTCGGGGGCGAGAAGGGAATAAGCGCTGACCGCGGGCGGGATACCGTCAGCCTCAAGCGGTGCCCCGTCGATCGCCGCGGCCGCCCGCGCACCGCGCAAGAGCGACTCTGAAGAAATGACGTCGAACTTGCGCAAGCCCGCGGGCCGGCGGTGCACGCGCGCTAACGCTGAGGCGGCAGAAGCAGCTTTATCCTTCACCCCAGAAAGGGCCATCAGCGGGGTCAGCGGGTCAGAATGCGGCATACCCATTACAATAACGCCGTACCCACTTTGCGGGCCGCACCACATGAACGCTGGAAAGTTCATTACTATGGCCGATATAGATTGCGACAAAACAGTAGGAGTATTTAACCGTGAGCAACGACGGACTATTCACTGACGGGTCCAACAAGTTCGCCCCGAAGGTAGACAGCATTCCCTTGAGCGATGCGGATACCTCCCGCCGTGGCGAAGCATCCATCGGCCAGCTCGTATCCAACGCCACCGAGCAGATGTCCCAGCTGGTTCGCTCCGAGGTCGAGCTGGCCAAGACCGAGCTCGCTGCTTCTGCCAAGAAGGGCGGCATCGGCGCGGGCATGTTCGGCGTGGCCGGCACCGTGGCGCTGTACAGCTC
Organism: Corynebacterium sp. HMSC05D03; assembly: GCF_001807205.1. NCBI lineage: Bacteria > Bacillati > Actinomycetota > Actinomycetes > Mycobacteriales > Corynebacteriaceae > Corynebacterium > Corynebacterium sp. HMSC05D03. The sequence continues at coordinate 88,919 of NZ_KV788165.1, forward strand.
CTTCTTCTTTTTCTTCTTCCTGGCGGAGCTGCTCGCCGTGTGGCTCGACCGCTGGGCTGCCTTCCTAATCGTCTTCCTCATCATGGTCGTCCTAGCCGCCGTCGTGGCCTTCATCGGCTTCAAGCAGGTCAAGCAGGTCAAGGCCCCGGAGAAGACCATCGAGTCCACGAAGGAACTCAAGAAGCTGGTACCGGGTAAGGCTGAGAAGTCCATCGAGCGTGGCCTCTACACCTAAACCTTTAAGGTCCTTTTCAATCTCCCGCCCCGAGCACATGCGTTCGGGGCGGATTTCTTCTGTGCACCCTTCCCACGAAAGGCCCGCCCATGAATCCCCTACCGCCCTCCGTAGTGGAGCTTGACGGCCCCTTTGAGCACGAGTTCCTGCACACGCGCGGCATCCGCCTGCACGCCGCTACCGCTGGCGACCCGGATAACCCGCTGGTGCTGCTGCTCCATAGTTCCTTTGGTGGGTGGTTCGACTTCCGGAATGTCATTGCCCCGCTTGCCGCCGCAGGCTTCCACGTCGCCGCCCTAGACATGCGCGGCTTTGGCATGTCCGACAAACCACCGCTCGAACCCGGCCAGGATATCCGCGTGGCGGTTGGCGATGTCAGCGGTGCCATCCGCGCATTAGGCCACGATGACGCCTACCTGGTTGGCGCGGATACCGGCGGTGCGGTGGCCTGGGCGCTGGCTACCGAGCGGCCCGAGCGGGTACGCGGGCTGGTTTCTGTTTCGGCAGCACACCCGGCTGATTTACGCCGCGCTATCGCCGCGCGCCCCTGGGATTTTGGGTGGGTTCTCCTGCGCGCAGTGTTGTGCCGCCTGGGAAAAATTGGCGCTCCGAGCCTCCTGCTGAGAGAGTCCACTTACCTCCGGGAGATGGATCTCGACGCCCTCGGATCCTTCAGCGGCGCCGAGCGCGAGGAAGCCCTGCGCCTGCGCGTGACTTCTTCCCGCATTGGCAACGTCCGCCGGGGAATCACCTGGAACCACCGACTTCGTACCGCCGTGGTTCCGCTGAGTTGGCTTGAGCTCACCGTGCAGTGCCCGACGCTGTTCATCCACGCCGATCAGATGCTGTGGCGGCCGGTGGCGCGGCGGGCGGCGCGGCGCTGCCGTGGGGACTTCACCGCCACCACTATCCCCAATGCAAAGAACCTGCCCTATCTTGAGAACCCGCATGGCTTCGCCCAAACCATCATCCAATGGCTGCGAGATAGGTAACATTCAGCACCTCTCCGTGTCCCACCCCTCTCAGGGGGATGGGACTTTTTTAATTCTTTGACAAAAGCGCAGGTTAAAGACAAATACCTACCGTTCGATAGCTTTTATCACCGGACATATTTTTCAATTCCTTGTATATGAGACGAGCCACGCGGTAGCTTCATATAAAACCAACATCACAGGTTTTCTTCATCTTTCGCACTACGGAGGTCTAAGCCCCACATGACGCTCAAGAAGACACTCGCTGCTCTCTCTGTCGCTACCCTGCCGCTCACCCTCGCGGCCTGTGGTGGCGACAACTCCGGTTCGGATTCTGCTTCCGGCTCCGGTGATGGCATCATCACTGTCAACGGCTCCGAGCCGCAGAACCCGCTCATCCCGGCCAACACCAACGAAACCGGCGGCGGACGCATCGTCGATTCCATCTACGCCGGCTTGGTCTACTACGACGGCGATGGCGAAGCCCAGAACGAGCTGGCTGAATCCATCGAGCCGAACGACGACAACACCGAGTTCACCGTCAAGCTCAAGGAGTCGAAGTTCTCCGACGGCTCCCCGGTGACCGCGAAGAACTTCGTGGATGCGTGGAACTACGCTGTGGCTAACGATCAGCTCAATGCTTCCTTCTTTGCCAACATCAAGGGCTTCGAGGAAGGCGTCGAGGAGATGGAGGGCCTCAAGGTCGTCGATGACCTCACCTTCACCATCGCCCTGAACAGCCCGGAGCAGGACTTCCCGGCACAGTTGGGCTACTCCGCGTTCTACCCGCTGCACGAGTCTGCCCTGGAGGATATGGACGCCTTCGGCCAGAACCCGATTGGTAACGGTCCGTACAAGCTGTCCGAGTGGAACCACAACCAGGACGCCACCGTCGTCCCGAATGAGGAGTACAAGGGTGGCCAGACCCCGCAGAACGACGGCATCAAGTTCGTCTTCTACGCCTCTCAGGACGCTGCTTACGCCGACCTGCTCTCCGGCAACCTCGACGTCCTCGACGCCGTTCCGGACTCCGCTTTCGACGTCTACGAGGCCGACCTCGGCGACCGTGCAGTGAACCAGCCGACTGCTATCTTCCAGTCCTTCACCCTGGGTGAGAACCTCGAGCACTACTCCGGCGAAGAAGGCGTCCTGCGCCGCCAGGCCATCTCCCACGCCATCAACCGCGAGGAGATCACCGAGACCATCTTCAAGGGCACCCGCACCCCGGCCAAGGACTTCACCTCCCCGGTTATGCCGGGCTACTCCGAGGACATCAAGGGCAACGAAGTCCTTGAGTACGATCCGGAGAAGGCCAAGGAACTGTGGGCTGAGGCCGACAAGCTCAACAAGTGGGATAACCCGAGCCTGGAGATTGCCTACAACTCCGACGGTGGCCACAAGAGCTGGGTGGATGCCACCACCAACTCCATCAAGAACACCCTCGGCATCGAGGCTGTTGGCGCACCGTACCCGGACTTCAAGTCCCTGCGCGATGAGGTGACCAACCGCACCATCAAGACCGCCTTCCGCACCGGCTGGCAGGCGGACTACCCGAGCCAGGCCAACTTCCTGGCCCCGCTGTACAAGACGAACGGTTCCTCCAACGACGGTGACTACACCAACCCGGAGTTTGACAAGCTTCTCGACGAAGCCCTGACCTCCACCTCTGAGGAAGACGCCATCAAGAAGTACACCGAGGCCCAGGAAGTCCTGTTCAAGGACCTGCCGGCTATCCCGCTGTGGTACTCCAACGCCACCGGTGGCTACTCCGAGAACGTCGACAACGTCGTCTTCTCCTGGAAGTCCCAGCCGGTGTACTACAACATCACCAAGAAGTAACGCCACCCCTGGCCACTTCGCACGACCCCCGCAACCTCCATGGAGCGGGGGTCGCCCCGCGTTTTCACCCCCAAAGTGTGATTAGAAACGCGCTATAGATTTCTCGAAGCGTGGGATCACACATTAGAATTCTCGTAAGCTATGCCCCGCGTCCCGACGCTGGCAAGCACCTGCCCCACAACGAGTAAAGGACCACACTATGCTGCGCTATATCGGGCGCCGAGTGCTCCAGATGATTCCGGTGTTCTTCGGAGCTACCTTGCTCATCTATGCGCTCGTCTTCTTGATGCCCGGCGATCCTGTCGAAGCCCTTGGCGGTGACCGCGGCCTTACCGAGGCTGCCCGTGCCCGCATCGAGGCGGAATACAACCTCGACAAGCCGTTCATCATTCAGTATCTGCTCTATATCAAGGGCATCTTCATGCTGGACTTCGGTACGACCTTCTCCGGGGTTCCCGTAACCCAGGTGATGGCTAACGCCTTCCCGGTTACTGTGAAGCTGACCGTCATGGCCATTATCTTTGAGTCCGCCTTCGGCATCCTCTTCGGTGTCTTCGCCGGCATGCGCCGCGGGGGCTTCTTCGATTCCACCGTGCTGGTCATCTCCCTGCTCGTCATCGCGGTGCCTTCCTTCGTCATCGGCTTTGTCTTCCAGTACCTCGTGGGCATTAAGTGGGGCGTCTTGCCGGTTACCGTCGGCGCTAACGCCACAGTGAAGTCTCTCCTCATGCCGGCCATGGTGCTCGGCGCGCTCTCCTTGGCGTACGTCATCCGCCTGACCCGCCAGTCCGTGGCGGAGAACCTGCGCGCCGACTACGTGCGCACCGCCCGCGCCAAGGGTCTGTCCAACGGCGCGGTGACCCGCCGCCACGTGCTGCGCAATTCGCTGATTCCCGTGGCCACCTTCATCGGCGCCGACATCGGTGCGCTCATGACCGGCGCCATCGTGACCGAGGGCATCTTTGGCATCAACGGCGTCGGCGGCACCATGTACCAGGCCATTCTGCGTGGTGAGCCGACCACAATCGTCTCCTTCACCACCGTGCTGGTGATCATCTACATCATCGCCAACCTGCTCGTTGACCTCCTGTACGCCGTACTTGATCCGAGGATCCGCTATGCCTAATTTCGAGAAAACCACTCCCTACCCGGGCCAAGAGCACTTCGTCTCGGAAACCGATGAAACGGGTCTCGGCGCGGTCGATGCCGTCAAGGACGAGTCCGCGCCTTCCTCCCAGTGGGGGGAGGCATGGCGCTACCTGCGCCGTCGCCCACTGTTCTGGATTGCGGCCGTGATGATTCTCGTGGCCATCCTCCTAGCCATCGCACCAAACCTCTTCACTAGCACCGACCCGCGCCTGTGCGAGCTGTCCAAGTCCCTCGCCCCCGCCGAGCCAGGCCACCCCTTCGGCTTCAACCGCCAAGGCTGCGATATCTACGCCCGCGTGATTTACGGTGCGCGCGCGTCGGTAGCCGTCGGCGTCCTCACCACGCTGCTCGTCGTAGTGCTTGGTTCAATGATCGGCGCTATCGCCGGCTTCTTCGGCGGCTGGATCGACTCTGTTCTCTCCCGCATCACCGACATCTTCTTCGCCATCCCGCTGGTGCTCGCCGCCATCGTGGTCATGCAGATGTTCAAGGAGCACCGCACCATCGTCACGGTGGTCTTGGTGCTCGGCCTCTTCGGCTGGGTCTCCATTGCCCGCATCACGCGCGGCGCGGTGGTCTCCATCAAGAACGAGGAATTCGTGCAATCCGCGCGCTCCATCGGTGCGTCGAGCTGGCGCATCTTGTTCAGCCACATCCTGCCGAATGCGGCCGCGCCCATCATCTCCTACGCCACCGTGGCGCTGGGCACCTACATCGTCGCGGAGGCCACCTTGTCCTTCCTGGGCATCGGCCTGCCGCCGACGTTCGTGTCCTGGGGCGGAGACATTTCCGACGCGCAGGCTTCCCTGCGCGTCGCTCCGGCAGTCCTGTTCTACCCGGCGGGCGCTTTGGGCCTAACCGTGTTGAGCTTCATCATGATGGGTGACGTCGTCCGCGATGCACTCGATCCGAAGGCGAGGAAGCGTTAATGACTAAGCCACTTCTTGAAATGAAGGACGTCCATATCTCCTTCACCACCTCCACCGGTGTGGTTGAAGCAGTGCGTGGCGTCAACATGTCCATCTACCCTGGCCAGTCCGTGGCCATCGTGGGCGAGTCCGGTTCCGGTAAGTCCACCACGGCGATGTCCATCCTCGGCTTGCTACCGGGCACCGGCAAGGTTACCGGCGGCCAGATCCTTTTTGAGGGCGAGGACATCACTCACTACAACAACAAGCAATTCGAATCGCTGCGCGGTGACAAGATTGGCCTGGTCCCGCAGGATCCGATGTCCAACCTCAACCCAGTGTGGCGCATCGGCACGCAAGTTGAGGAGTCTCTCAAGGCCAACCACGTGGTGGAGGGTTCCAAGCGCCACGAACGCGTGGTGGAGCTTCTGGAGGAAGCCGGGCTTCCCGACGCCGAACGCCGCGCCAAGCAGTACCCCCACGAGTTCTCTGGTGGTATGCGCCAGCGCGCGCTCATCGCGATTGGCCTGGCCGCACGCCCGAAGTTGCTCATCGCCGACGAGCCCACCTCCGCCCTCGACGTGACGGTGCAGAAAACCATCCTGGACCACCTGGAGCACCTCACCGAGGAGCTGGGTAACGCGGTGCTCTTCATTACCCACGACCTCGGTCTGGCGGCCGAGCGCGCGGAGCACCTCATCGTGATGCACCGCGGCCGCATCGTCGAGTCGGGCCCCTCGCGAGAGATTCTGCGCTCCCCGCAGCACCCCTACACGCGCCGGCTTGTCGACGCCGCCCCCTCCCTCGCCTCCTCCCGCATCCGCGCGGCCAAGGAAGCTGGTGTGGAGACCAAGGAGCTGAAGTCGGGTGAGGCGATCGGCGCCGCCTCCGAGTCTGGTTCCACCGCTGCAGATTCCGCTGAAGGTTCATCCTCCGCGGCTCAGGCCCCGGTCATCTCGGTTCGTAACCTCACCAAGGAATTCGATATCCGCGGCCAGCGCGGCGGCAAGAAGCTGCTGAAGGCCGTCGATGATGTCTCCTTCGACATCCGCCGCGGCACCACCCTTGCGCTGGTGGGCGAGTCCGGTTCCGGCAAGTCCACGGTGGCCAACATGGTGTTGGGTCTTTTGGAGCCGACCTCCGGCACCATCGAGTTTGAAGGCCGCGATACCTCGACGCTGTCGAAGAAGGAGCTCTTCAAACTCCGCCGCAAGATGCAGGTGGTCTTCCAGAATCCCTATGGTTCGCTGGATCCGATGTACTCGATTTATAAGTGCATCGAGGAACCTATGGCCCTACACAAGGTGGGCTCGCGCAAGGAACGTGAGGCCCGCGTGGCCGAGCTTCTCGACATGGTCTCCATGCCCCGCTCCGCCATGCGCCGCTACCCCAACGAGCTTTCCGGCGGCCAGCGCCAGCGTATCGCCATTGCCCGCGCGCTGGCTCTTCGCCCGGAGGTCATCGTCCTCGATGAGGCTGTCTCCGCCCTCGACGTGCTGGTGCAGAACCAGATCATCCAGCTCCTCGCGGAGCTGCAGTCGGAGCTCAGCCTGTCGTATCTCTTCATCACTCACGACCTCGCGGTGGTCCGCCAGACCGCCGACGACGTAGTGGTCATGAAGAAGGGACAGGCCGTCGAACAGGGCACCGCCGACGATATCTTCGAAAACGCCCAGCAGGAGTACACCCGCAACCTCATCAACTCGGTTCCGGGCATGCACCTAGAAATCGGCACCGGCCACTAGCTCACGCACCACCCACGCCGACTGACCCGTCAACCGTCTTCCGGTTGGCGGGTCTCATCCTTTAAGAGCTTAAACCCGGCCTTACTGTCACTGCCGTTGCA
>NZ_KV788166.1:0-24010 GCF_001807205.1 Corynebacterium sp. HMSC05D03
CACACTATTGAGTTCTCAAACATCATCCGCACACCACAAACAAAATTAACCAAACGTTAACCTCTTCGCAGCGGCCCGAACAACATTACCCAACAAGCTCAACCAAAGTCAAACCCGCCGAACAACCATTGCCCGAACATCTACCACCAGTTAACCTCCCGGCTACCTCGCGGCGACCTCGATAAATATACGCACACCCCCAACAAACAACAAATCCCCAGGAAGGAGCACTTTTTGTGCTCGTCCTAGGGCGGTTTTCTTCGCTATCGGGAAGTCCACCTGAATGTTAATAGCTAGTGGTAACAGGCCAACAGCCCATCCGGGCTATCAATAACGGTGATTGGGGTTTCGAAGATGGGCGTGAGAATCTCATCGCGCATGATTTCCTCCGGACTACCGAAGGAAACGATGCTCCCATCCTTGGCCGCACAAATATAGTCGGCATAGCGAGCAGCGAAGTTGATGTCATGGAGAACGATGATGATCGTTCTGCCAAATTCCTTGGCGGCCTTCCGCAAATGCTTCATCATCTCGACGGAGTGTGAGATGTCTAGGTTGTTGAGGGGCTCGTCGAGAAGCACGTAGTCCGTCTCTTGGCAGAGCACCATCGCCACATATGCGCGCTGGCGCTGCCCACCGGATAGCTCGTCGAGGTAACGGCTCTCCAATTCACGCAAGTGGAAGAAGTCGATGTAGCGCGAGACTATCTCTTCATCTTCCGCAGTCAGACGCCCCTTCGAGTAAGGGAAACGGCCGAAGCTCACCAGCTGGCGCACGGTCAGCTTGGTAATGAAGTGGTTCTCCTGACGCAGGATGGAAAGGATCTTCGCCAAGTCCTGCGATTTCGTGGAGGACACGTCGTAACCGGCGACCTCGATGGTGCCCTCGTCGACGTCGAGAAGCCGGCCGATCATCGTCAGCATCGTGGACTTGCCCGCACCATTCGGCCCAATCAGCGCAGTGATACCGCCGGAGGGGATCTCCAGATCAATGGGGCCGATGTTGGTTTCACCGGAGTAGGACTTGGACACTTTGGAAAGCTTGATCACAGCTTGCCCTTTCGCAGAATGACCAGAAGGAAGACGCTGCCGCCCACTAGCTCAATAATGATGGAGACCACGCCCTGCGCGTAGAAGACGTGCTGCATGAGGAAGTAGGCGCCGGTGAGAACGGCAAAGGCCGTGGCAATTGCCATTGGGAACAAAAAACGGTGGTCATACGTCTCCGCTGCCTGGTAGGCCAAGGTTGCCACGAGGAAGCCAAGGAAGGTCATGGGCCCTACAAGCGCGGTACTTGTTGCCATAAGAATGGAGACCAAAATCAGCGTGTAGATTGCATTGACCTTGTGGTTAACACCAAGGTTCGTCGCGGCATCGCGTCCCAGCGCTAGCACGTTAAGCTGCCGGGAGTTCAGGAACACCAGCATCGTCACCGCGAGAACCAACGGTATGGCGATGGGATAGTACTCGCTCTCCGCGTTATTCACGGAACCGAAAAGGCGTGCAGTCAGCACATCGAATTCACTGGGCGTGAGCATGCGCTGCATAAACGTCGACAACGAACCAAGACCACCACCGATAATGATGCCCACGAGCAGCATCGCATGCATATTGTTGCGGCGGCTGGTCAGCAGCCAGGAGTACAGCACGAGGGATAGGCCCACCATGAGCACAAGCTGCACAAGGAAGGTTCCCATGTTGCGGGCCTGAGTTAGGCCGGAGGCGCCAAGGAAAAAGATCGTGGCTGTATTAATCGCGACGTACAGGGATTCAAACCCCATGATGGAGGGAGTAAGGATCCGGTTGTTCGTCACCGTATGGAAAGCCACCGTAGCCACGGCCTGGCATACGGCGACGATCGCCATAGCGGTCACCGCATCAGCGCGGCGACGTGCAATCAGCCACCACTTGCGGGTACCAAAATCCATGGGGTTGTCATAGGCCAAGAGCCCGAAGGCGAAAACCAGCCCGGCAACGATCAAGGCTGCAAGGATGATCCAGTACTTTCGCGCCGCAGCAGCAGACTGGAAGCTACCCACGTTTCGCTGGGCACGTGACGTTTGCACAGGTTCCTTCGTCGCTGGGATAGAGATACGTACGCTCACTTGGTCGACCTCACGATCAAGACGACGAACACGATAGCACCCACAATGCCCAGGATGACTGATACGGGCATTTCAAACGGGGAAATAATGGTGCGGCCGATGAGGTCGCATAAGGTCACCGTGGCGATACCGAGCAGGCAGACCCACGGGAGGTTAGAGCGCAGGTCATCGCCGCGAATCATGCTCACTACGTTAGGCACGATAAGGCCAAGAAACGGCAATGCGCCGACAACGACGGTGACTACACCCGTTGCCACCGCGATGAGCCCAGTGCCCAGCAGAATCATCCGCTGGTAGTTCAACCCAATATTGGTGGCGATATCCTCACCCAGCCCAGCGACGGTGAGCTTGTCAGCGTAGAAATACACCGCCATCAGAACCAGCAGGACGATCCACAGGACCTCGTATTGCCCCTCATAGACAGAGGTAAAGGATCCCATGAACCAGATTCCGAGCTGCTGCAAGGTATCCGTGGCGAGCGCCACATAGGAGGATACGGCACTAACGACAGCGCCCAGCATGATGCCGATGATCGGCACGATGAGTGAGGAGCGCAGCGCCACGCGGCGAAGGAAAGCGAAGAAGACCATGGTTCCCACAAACGCGAAGGAAACCGAAATGACCATTTTCACCAGCACGGATGAGTGCGGGAAAAGGATAAGCGAAAAGAGCAGGCCCAATCCGGCCCACTCGGTGGTTCCCGTCGTCGTGGGTTCCACGAAACGGTTTTGGGTCAGCAGCTGCATGACCAAACCGCTCATCGCCATCGCAGCGCCCGCCAAGACGAGCGCCACGGTTCGCGGTATGCGGGTGGTGAAGAACATGGACCAGCCGTCCTCATTATCGAGGATGCTGTACTCCCCCACCATGAGGGAAAGGAGGAGCAGCGCGATGACGCCGAGCACGCCGAGGCCTAGCTTCCAGGTCAGCACAGGTCCGCGGGAGTTACGCGGGCTGACAGCTGAGTGCTCTGCCGCAGCGCTGCTCTTCACCGTCACGGTTTAGTCTCCTCCTTGGCTGCCGAGAGAGTTGTTTAGGCGTTGGCCTTCTCGAAGGCGTCGGCAAGCGCGTTCAAGATCTCGGTGTAGGTAATGATGGACTCATCAATGTAGGTGTCATTCGGCGCCACGTAAACGTTGCCTTCCTTCACAGCGGTAACGTTCTTGAGCGCCGCGTTGTCCTTGACCAGCTTCTCGCCCGGCGTGACATCCTGGCCTTCCTTGGAGATAGCGGAATCACGGTCCATGACGAGGATCCAATCCGGGTTGGATTCGGCAATGGCCTCAACGGAGATATCGTCACCCTCGTGGTCATCGGAGGCGTTGGAGACCTCCAGGGCCGGGGTCAGGCCAAGCAGCTCAAAGACCGGGCCATACACGCGCCCGATACCGGGAGCGATGTAGCCGATTTCACCGCCGGAGGTGTTCACAGCCATGACCTTCTGCTCTGGGTTGTAGGCCTTCTTAGCGCGCTCAGCAGCGGCGTCGAAATCCTCGATGAGCTTCGCAGCATCCTCTTCGTGGCCGAAAACCTGGCCCAGGGCCTCAGTGTGGCGCTTGAGTTCGTCGAAAAAGTCTTCGTCATCGCGCGGCTCGAAGTCAAGCACCGGGACATCCTCGAGCAGCTTCTCAATGTCCTCTTGGTGCTGTTCGAAGCGCTGGCCGTTCCACACGACGTCCGGCTCTGCAGCTACCAGACCTTCAAGGTCCGGCTCCTTGTGGGAGCCCAGATCAACCTCGACCGTGTCCTTGTTGTAGGTGTCTCGCAGCGACTTCGGTACCAGCCTCAGCGGTGCAGCAGCAAGGTCAATATCCCACTGCGCCAGGATAGAGAAGGCGCGGTTATCCGTCACCGCGGGGTTCTCCACCGGGAGGGTGACTTCCTTCGAGCCGAAGTTATCCTCCAGGGTGATGGTGGAGGCGCCTGCCGCCGCGGATTCGGTCGGCTCAGCGGTCTCCTCAGACTGGCTGGAAGAGCAGCCGGTGAGAGCAAGCGCTGCGACCGAGAGAGTTGCGGCAACTTTGGCGGCGGTCGTGCGCGAGGCACGGCGAGAAAGGTTAAACATAGCTTCCTTGCATATTAGGTGTGGCTAACCACAGTTGGCAAATAAGGACAGCGCCTAACCTAACTCAAGTAAGGCTTACCCTTCAAGAACACTCATGTTTCCTAATTCATGACGGGGGTAGCAGACCTCCGCACGATAGCCCGTGACATGCCTTTTAGAAAAAAATATTTACGCTTCGCCCTCCCCCTTCTTCGCGATGAGATCACTCACCGACACTGGCCCTTCCCTATCAAAATCCTCCCGCGCCGCGTGGCGGAAATTCGGATCCGCCAAGAAATCGAGGGCAACCTGTGCCAAACCCGCCGCCGAATCAACGGCCGCATCTACCGCCTGCGGCGTGGCAGCCCAGCGCGCAAAGTCCTCCGTGTGCAGGGCCACGTCAGTTGGCGATACCTTCACCATTGGATGCAGGCCGGGCACGAGATGAGAGACATTGCCAAAGTCAGTCGAGGCGGCCACTGTATCCGGCACCGTCCCAGCGGGCAGCGCGGTGCGTCCGCGGCGCGCCTGCGTGGCCGACCACCGATCCACCAGCGCCGCATTATTGCGCACGGGCAGGGTCATCGGGTGCTCATCCCAGTCGACTTCCACCTCGATACCTGCCATGAGTGCCGCGCCCCGGACGATGTCTTCCACCCTGGCGGACAGATCCATGAGTGTGCGCGTTCCTAACGAGCGCACGTAAATGGTCATTTCCGCCTCGCTCGGAATGATCGAAGGGCGATCGCCACCACTCATGATGGCGTGCACGCGATCCGATGGCGGCATTTGCTGGCGCATAAGCCCAATCCCCTGGTAGGCCAGGCTCGCAGCGTCAAGGGCGTTGCGCCCCATGAAAGGCTGGGAGCTGGCATGAGCGGCTACGCCGCGAAAACGAACGCGCAGAATGCGGCGGCCCACCCAGGCATGCGCACCGATGTCATAGCCAAAGCCATGGATCATCACCGCGGCATCGACCCCTTCGAGGCTGCCGCCGCGGATCATGTATTCCTTGCCGGAATGCCCCTCCTCCGCTGGGGTCCCCTGGAGGAGGATGCGACCGGACATAGGAGGGGCGGCGTCCAGCACGGCAGTAGCCGCCAAGAATCCAGTAACGCCCGCTGCGGCGATGACGTTATGCCCGCACGCGTGCCCAATCTGAGGCAGGGCATCGTATTCCGCCAGGATGGCCACAGTGGGATGCCGTTCAGGGTCGAAATCTGCACTCTGCCAGGAAGCTTCAAACGTGGTCTCCACGCCGTAGACCCCGCGGCACGTGGAGAAGCCATGCTCTTCAACGATGTCCGCGAGCACCGCCATGGAACGATGTTCTTCGAAGGCCGTTTCAGGGTGAGCGTGCAGGTCCGCGACGATGTGCGCGGCCTTCTCCCGCAAGGCCTCAGCCCGCGCGGCCGCCGCATCCCAGAGCTTCGCTTGGCCTGGGTAGTCCTCTCCCTGTTTTTCCGGTGGTGCTGCGGACGCCACGCGCTTGGCAACGCCCTCCTCCATCGCTTCCAAATACGCTGTCGATGGATTGTTGCGTTGATTCATGCGCTTAACCAATCATGACGTTGTTGCCCGGTCCCAACGGAAGATCTACGTAGAACCAGATGGCCAGCAAGATCGCCCACGCGGTAAAGAATGGGACTACGAAGGGCACGAGGCGCGACATCAGCGTTCCCAAGCCTGCCTCGCGTTCATAGCGCTGGAGGAAGCCCAGCATGACAATCATGTACGGGTTCAGCGGGGTGATGATCTGGGTTGCGGAATCGCCCACGCGGAATGCGCCCTGAATAAACGCCGGCTCATAGCCCAGCAGGGCAAACATGGGCACGAAGACCGCGGCCATGAGCGTCCACATCGAGGATCCGGAAATAATCAGCAGGTTCAGGCAGGACGCCAGCGCGATGAAGGCGAAAATAGCTGGGAAGCCGGTAAGCCCGATGGATTCAAGGAAGGCCGCGCCCTTCACCGCGGTGAAGGTGCCGATACCGGTCCAGGCGAAGAGCGCCACGAACTGGCCCAGGATGAAGGCCAAGATGAGGAAACTCATCATGTCCTTGAGCGCGCCGATCATCATGTTCACAACATCGGTGATTCCCTTGACCGTGCCGACTACCTTGCCGTAGACCACGCCGAGCACCAAGAAGTAGGCGAACACGATGAAGACGATGGAATTCAGCAGCGGGGACTTGGGCAAGAAGCCACCCTCTTCATTGCGCCACGGCGATTCTGGCAGAAGGACTGCGAAGAGAATGATGGCGGTGAGGATGACCGTGGCCACACCGGACCAGATGAGGCCCTTGGATTCGGCCGGGCGCAGCTCAGCGGTGAGCTCTTCGCCATTCTCGTCGCGGTCACCGCGCTCGGCGGCATCCTCAGGATCGATATCTTCCTCGGTGGGAACTTCCTGCTGCCACATGCGCGGCTCGATCACCTTGTCGATGATGAAGCCGGCCAGCACACCGAGCACGATGGAAGAAGCCACGTTAAAGTAGTAATTCGACATGGCGTTAACCGGAGCGAACTCAGTATTCGGCAGGGTCTCCATGACCGCGGTCGTAATACCGGCAAAGAGCGCGTCCAGGGAAGTTGGCACCAAGGCGGTGGAATAGCCCGCACCCACGGCGGCGAAGCCGCCGATCAGACCCGCCACCGGATGACGGCCCGCAGCCTTGAAGACCATGGCGGCCAGCGGCGGGACGATGACGAAGGCGGCATCCGCCATGACGGAGGCGGTCACGCCGATAACGCCGACGGCGTACGGAAGCAGCCACGGTTTCGCGGAACCGAAGAGCTTGCGAATCAACGCCGAGAGCATTCCGGAGCGCTCCGCCACGCCAACTGCCAGCATGATGGGCAGCACTGTCACCAGCGGCGGGAAGTTGATGTAGTTCTCACCCATTGTGGTGGTGAACCACGTGAGCCCCTCACCGGTGAACAGGCCTTTGACCGGCTGGATCTCATCCGATCCGGGAATCTTAATCTCGACGCCCATCTTCGCCATGATGGTGGAGAGAACGCCTGTGATCAGGAAAAGAATCAGGAAGATGGTGAAGGGCTCCGGCAGCTTGTTGCCGATGTACTCGACACCATTGAGGAACTTATCCAGCATTCCCCCACTGGACTGTTGACTCGATTTTTGCTCAGCCTTGGCGGGATTTTCTTTCGACTTCTCCGTGGTACCAGCGCCGCCTTGTGGCGCTGCATTGGATGGGCTGTTCATGGGTACTCCTGTCGTAGGGGTCAGTCCCAGTGTTCCACGTCACACTGTTGGAGAAAGGCTACCACGGGAATGTAACCTGGGTAACAAATATTTTTGTTCCGTATCACATTTTGTTCGGCCAGACCTACTCCGACTCCGCTTTCTCGCCGCCCGCTCACCTCCGCATACCTACAGGCTCTCCCCAACTACGCCCACGGTAAATAGTGGCCGAAAATCGCCAGTTTTTAGCCTCTTATCTACCGTGAGCGTCACCAGATTGCCCGAACGTTACGTCCCCACGCTCAGCTTCGTCACCGCTCGCCGGCGCCAGCCCATAAAGCCGCGCGAAAGGATCCCACTCACTGTCGCGGTGCGCATCATATTCCGCAAAGTTGGCAGCATTGATGGCAGCACTGTCTGATACGAGGTGCGCAATGAGCGCGACCGTCATATCCATGCCCGCCGCAACACCTGAGGAGGTCCATCGATTGCGGTCGTGCACCCACCGCGCCTCCGGCTGCCAGGACACATCGCCCCCGAAGGACGTGGCCCAGCTATAGGCACGCTTATTGCTCGTCGCGGTGTAGCCCTCCAAGAGCCCAGCCGCCGCCAGGACCGCAGAACCCGTGCACACGGAGGCGACCCAAGGCGCTTGTGCACCCACCTCACGAAGCCACGACAGAAAAGATTCGTCCCCCACGAGCTGCCGGGTTCCCTTACCGCCCGGGACGAGGAGGGCATCGGCCGACTCAATCTGCCCATAAGAGATTGTCGGCACCACTTCCACGCCCTGCGAGCTAGCAACTGGCCCACCATCCGGTCCTGCGAAAACAACGGAGACATCAGGCACCGCTTGAAGCAGCTGGACGGGCCCGAAGACGTCGAGAAGCTCAAAGCCCTCAAACAAGACGACCGTAATGCGGAGAGGCTCGGAATACATGCGACCATCCTAAAGCAGGCCGTAGTGCCGCTGACGAACATCCGGGACCCGGGTTCAATTCCCGGCGGCTTCACGCCCATTTAAGCCGGGGGCTTCACACACAAAGAAACCCCAGCTAGAACGCTTTCTAACTGGGGTTTTGGTGGAGCCGCCGGGAATTGAACCCGGGTCCTTCGTCACCTCGCCAGGGCTTCTCCGTGCGCAGTCTGCACAGGATCTCTACTCGGCCCTCCGGCTCGGGCAAACTCGCTCCGGATGATGGGCCCAGTTGCTCTAGAAGTCCCCAACCGGCCGAACAACAAACCGGTCAGGCAAGTTCCTTAGTCGATGCCAGGATCTAGGTCAGGAACCAAACCTAGGCTGACAGACACGCGTCGCTGTAATTAGGCAGCGAGGGCGTAGTCACGCTGAGAGTTCTTCTCTGCGTTTATTGGTTGCTACGACGCTTAACGGTGGTCTCTAGCCTGCACCGGCACGCTTCCCCTGGCTCAATGTACGAAGTCGAAACCAAGTCGACCCCTCATTTACACATTGCTGTGAAAGCTGCGCAGAACGCATCTTTATGCGCCCTACGGTCTGTTCAACGCTACTGCACCTGCCCCTATTCCCGCAAGCTTCACCCCAGGCCACATGAGGCATAGCTTTCATAAGCACCCCCTTGTGATTAGCATCAACTTAAACGCTGTTAAGGTGTGTGAGTCCGATACTCCTACTTTGTTAAAGGCTGCAAAGTGAGCACACATACCGAAACCACCAGTTCCCCGGAAGACGCTAAAAGCCCAGCAAGCAACACCGAGTGGGCCATCTCGCTCTTCGGCACCGCCGTAGGCGCCGGCATTCTTTTCCTCCCCATCAACGCGGGCAGTTTCGGCTTCTGGCCCCTCCTCGCGGCCACGATTCTGATTGGGCCGATGACATACTTCTCCCACCGCGGTCTGGCCCGCATGATTTGTGCGTCACCACGCCAGGGCGAGGACATCACCGCAGTGGTCACGGACTATTTCGGCAAGAGCGCAGGTTTTATCATTTCGGTGATTTATTTCTGCGCCATCTTCCCCATCGTCCTCATTTATGGCGTTTCGATCACCAATACGGTCAACAGCTTCATCGTCAACCAATTAAATGGACCCACGATTTCACGCCCGCTGTTGGCTTTCCTCCTCGTGGGCATCATGACCATCGTCTTCGCCTTCGGTCAACGCATGGTGCTGGCCGTAACGCAGTTCTTGGTCTACCCGCTGATCTTCTGCCTTGGCGCACTGTCCATCTACCTTATCCCGCGCTGGGATATCGCCTCCTTCATGGAGGTGGGCAACAATGATTGGCGCGTCGTCGGTGCTGTCGCCCTCATCATCCCCGTGCTGGTCTTCTCCTTTAACCACTCCCCCGCGATTTCCCAGTTCTCCTTGGCCATGGTCGCCGCACACGGCCGCGAGAAGAGCTCGGAGAACGCCTCGCGCGCGCTGGCACTAACCGCAATTCTGCTCACCGTATTCACCATGTTCTTCGTGTGGTCCTGTACCCTCACGCTTGGTGCGGACGGTCTCGCCGAGGCCCGCGAGCAAAACCTGCCGGTCCTGTCTTACCTGGCCAACGTCACCGGTGTCCCGGTCTTGGCTTTCCTCTCCCCGATCATCGCGATGATTGCGATTATCTCCTCCTACTTCGGCCACGTGCTGGGAGCTACCGAGGGCGGCAACTTCCTGCTGCGCAGCGCCGCGCCGCGCGCCACCGAGAAGCTCTCGGAAAAGCAGCTCAACTCCATCATGCACGGCATCATCTTTGTCTGTGCGTGGATCGTGGCCATCATCGACCCTTCAATTCTGGGTCTCATCGAGGCCATCGGCGGCCCCTTCATCGCCTCGATCCTGTACCTGCTGCCGATGTATGCCATCCACCGCATCGACGCTCTGAAGCAATTCCGCGGCCGCCCCAGCAACGTCTTCGTCGTCATCACGGGTCTCATCGCCGTGGGCGCCACCATCTGGAGCCTTTTCTCCTAGCGTTCCTCTAACCACGCCTTCAAAACAGTGGCGTGGTTGACCTCGCGGTCCTTGGCGGCGAAAAGTAGGGTGACGTCACCATCCTCCGCTAGTTGGCGCAAGCGCGCCAACTCCTCGCCGTCGTTCTCGTCGAGCTCCGCACGGTAGCGCCGGGCAAATTCCTCGAAGGTGTCAGCATCGTGCCCCCACCACTTACGCAACCCCGGGCTGGGCGCGACATCCTTGAACCAGTGGTCATAGGACAGACGCTCCTTGGCCACGCCACGGGGCCAGAGCTTATCGACGAGCACCGCTACCCCACGCGGCTGCTCATCTTCCCGAATAACATCATGAGCCTTAGCCGTATAAATCATGGCTTCCAGGTTAGGCGTTAATCCCCTTTACGCGGCGGCCCAGCTCGCGGGTGATGTCGCGGTCCTGGTCGCGGCGCTTGATTGCTTCGCGCTTGTCGTAGTCCTGCTTACCCTTGGCCAAACCGAGCTCGCACTTGGCGCGGCCGTCCTTCAGATACACCTTGAGCGGGATCAGCGTCTTATTGCCGTCGCGCACCTGGCCCATGAGCTTGTCAATCTCCCTGCGGTGCAACAGCAGCTTGCGTGTGCGCTTGGGCGAGTGATTCGTCCACGAGCCTTGGGAATACTCCGGGATGTGGAGGTTGCGGATATAGACCTCGCCGTCGTCAATGGTGGCGAAGGCATCTGCCAAGGAGATTTTACCTTCGCGCATCGACTTAATTTCGGTGCCCACGAGCACCATGCCGCATTCCAGGGTGTCGAGGATGGTGTAGTCGTGGCGGGCACGTCGGTTGGTGGCCAAGGTCGAGTTATTGTCGACGGCCGCCTTTTTCTTCTTTGCCTTCTTCGCCATAGTTCGAACTATATTACGCTACTGCCAGGCACAACCCACAACAGGCCTGTTGGCCTATGTCCGCACGTAGGCGCGCATGGTCACCTGCGCGGTCAGTGCAGCGCACAGGATTGCCACAAGCCCCACGATAGGCAGAGCCGTCCACACGTCGCCTGCGGTCACCGGGGCCAGAAGCTGGTTGTGGTACAGGTCCTTCAGCGCGGGATCGATCACCGTGTTCTTTCCTACGATGACGCCTATCCCGGCGAGAACGACACCACCGACGGCGCCGAGGACCGCCTCCATGATGAAGGGGGCGTGGGTTACCCACCGCGAAGCACCGACGATGCGCATAATCGCGGTCTCTCGCTGGCGCTGATAGGCGGCGATCTGCACCATGTTCGCGATCAGCATGATGGCGGCCAGCGCCATGACAGCAGCTAAGACGAAGGTGGCATTCCGGATGGCGTCGAGGTTGCCTGCGGCGCTGCGGACCTCCTCTTGTTGGTCGATGATGTCGCTAACGGCAGGGTCGGACGCGATGGCGTCGATTGGCGCGGTATCCGTCGGATCCTTCAGCCGCACATGGAAGGCCGCCGGCAGCGCATCCGGGGAGGTTTCCTCAACCATGACTGGATCAGTTTCCTTGAACAGTTCCACAAAGCGCTCGTAGGAATCCTCACGGTTGCGGTAGCTGACGGACTCGATATCTTCATCCGCCTCTAGCTTCTTCTTCAGCCCGGCGCAGGCGGAGTCCTTGCACTGCGGATCGTTGGCAGAAATATCCTCGTTGAGCTGGACCATGACCTCGACGCGTTCGAGGTAGATGTTTTTGGTTTCGTTGGTCATCTGGGTAACCAGCACACCAGCCACCACAAGCGCCACCGAAATGGCCGTGGTGATCACCATGGCGATAGTCATGGTGATGTTACGCCCTAGCCCTTTAAAAGCTTCCCTGAATACAAAGCCCAGATTCACCTAGACCGCCTCCCCGTACATCGCGTTCTTCTCATCGCGCACCAGCGTGCCGTTGTGCAGCTCAATGACGCGCTGGCGGGCCTCGTTAACTGCGCGCGCATTGTGCGTCGACATCACCACGGTGGTTCCGCGGCGGTTGATCTTGGTGAGCAAGGCCATGATCTCCGCAGCCGTGGAGGGATCAAGGTTGCCCGTGGGCTCGTCGGCAAGCAGCAACTTGGGACGGTTAACAAAGGCCCGCGCAATCGCCACGCGCTGCTGCTCACCGCCGGAGAGTTCATGCGGCATGCGGTGCTGCTTGGCACCCAGGCCGACCATGTCGAGGACCTCGGGGACTTGCTTGGCAATCCGCGCCTTGCGTTTGCCGATGACCTCGAGGGCAAAGGCGACATTGTCGTAGACATTGAGCTTGGGCAGAAGCCGGAAGTCTTGAAAGACATAGCCGATGGATTGGCGCAGGCGGTTGACCTCGCGCCCCTTCAACGCGTTGACGTGGAAGTCCCCGAAGTAGATATCGCCCGAGCTGACATTGGTTTCGCGCACCATGAGCTGGAGGAAGGTCGACTTGCCGGAGCCGGACGGGCCGATGAGAAAGACGAATTCTCCGTCTTCAATCTCAAAGGACACGTTGTCCAGCGCGGGCCTTGTGGAGGTCGGATAGACCTTGGACACATTCTCAAAAGTGATCACTTAAGCCACATTAGCAACATTTGTTACTCGAGCCTAGGACTCCTGCTGCGCCATACGCCACCGGATCCCGGATTCCAGGAAACCATCGATATCACCATCCAAGACCTTGGAGGGATCCCCCACCTCATAGTTCGTGCGCAGATCCTTGACCATCTGGTACGGATGCAGCACATAGGAACGCATCTGGTTGCCCCAGGAGGCATTGCCACCGGCGCCCAGCGCATCGAGCTCCGCGCGCTCCTCTTGGCGCTTGCGCTCCAGCAGCTTCGCCTGCAGCACGCGCATAGCAGAGGCCTTGTTCTGGATCTGGGACTTTTCGTTCTGACAGGTCACCACGATGCCGGTCGGGATGTGCGTCAAGCGCACCGCCGAATCCGTTGTGTTGACCGACTGACCACCCGGGCCCGAGGAGCGGTAGACGTCCACGCGCACCTCCGAATCCGGCACTTCGATGGAGTCGGTTTGCTCCACCACCGGCAACACCTCTACCTCCGCGAACGAGGTTTGGCGGCGGGCTTGGTTATCAAAAGGAGAAATACGCACCAAGCGGTGCGCGCCCTGCTCTACGGAAAGCTGGCCATACATGTATTCGCCATGCACCACGAAGGTAGCGGACTTAATACCGGCTTCTTCGGCATAGGAAATGTCATAAACATCCACCTTGTGGCCGTTTTTCTCCGCCCAGCGCGTATACATGCGCATGAGCATCTCCGCCCAGTCCGCAGCATCCACGCCACCGGCTCCGGAGCGTATGTGGATCACCGCCTCACGCTCGTCGTACTCACCGGACAACATGGTGGTCACCTCGAGTGCCTCGATGGCCGCGCCGAGCTCTTCCAGCTCCGTATCCACGAGCTCCTGGGAGGCCTCGTCGCCTTCCTCCTCCGCCAGCTCAGACATCACGGGCAGATCCTCAATGCGCCCGCGCAGGGAATTCAGTTTGCGTAGCTTTGCCTGCTGCGCCGACAGCTCCGAGGTCACCTTCTGCGCATGATCAGGGTCATCCCACAGCGACGGGTCCCCCGCCTGGGCCTCGAGTTCGCGCACGCGCTCGGACACCGCCTCCGGGTCCATCACCTTTTCAATGGAGGTCAAGGTGGCGCTGAGTTCCTCAAGTCGTGCTGTTTGTTCCGGACGCATAGCCCCCTACTCTACTTATTCTTTCTCCCTGATTAGCCATCGGCCGCGTTTAGCGCGACAATAGGCGGCATGAGTGACCAGCCAAGCCTCACCGAGATGATCGATGCCATCATCAAGACCTTCATCGTCGCCCACGCGGACGATACTGACGCCCACCTTGCCCAAGCGCTTGTTTATAACGCAGGCCGCCTGGCCTGGCGCCTGCGCGAGCAGGGAGTAGACATAGAGCAAAAGACCTCCGTCTCCGATGTCGTCACCGACGCCGACTTCGCCGCCGAGCGTTTCGTCGCCGGTGTGCTCGAAGCCCTGCGCGGCGAGGACGGCATCGTGGGCGAAGAGGGTGCGAACCGCGAGTCAAAGTCCGGCCGGACCTGGGTCATCGACCCTGTCGACGGCACCTACAACTTCGCCTCAGGCTCCGACTATTGGTGCTCCGCGCTCGCGCTTATCGACGCTGGAGGGGTCATCCTCGGCGCCGTCCACCGCCCCACTATGGGTTATACCTGGTTCGGCGGCCGTGACTTCCCCACCAGCTTGGACGGCAAGGACGTCACCAAGCTCACCGACACCCCCGCCGACAAGCTGTGCTTGTCGACGTACCTGCATCCCACCTCCATGACGGATCCCGCAATCGCGTCCGCCTGGGAAAAAGTAGCCCCGCACTTCGCCACCGTGCGCATGTTGGGTGCGGGCTCCGTGGATCTCTCCTGCGTGGCGGAT
The DNA here is from genome assembly GCF_001807205.1 of Corynebacterium sp. HMSC05D03. Lineage (NCBI taxonomy): Bacteria > Bacillati > Actinomycetota > Actinomycetes > Mycobacteriales > Corynebacteriaceae > Corynebacterium > Corynebacterium sp. HMSC05D03. The sequence goes on from NZ_KV788166.1 coordinate 14,671, forward strand.
GGCACGTGGGGAGCGTGGATGCAGCACTCCGTCAAGGACTGGGATTGGTTCCCCGGCCAGGCGCTGGTGCTGGCCGCGGGCGGCGCGGCGCGCAAGGTTAAAGCCGGCGGTGTGGAATGGTGTATCGCGGGTAATAAACAGGTAGTTGATCAGATGGAGGAATGGCTCCGTGGGTAAATTCAAAGAAGACCTCGGCTTGGCCTTGGAGATGGCAGGCCATGCGGACGCCATTACGATGCACCGTTTTGAGGCTGCAGACCTGTCCGTCAAGGAAAAGCCGGACATGACCCCGGTCTCTGACGCGGACCTGGCATGCGAAAAGGCCATCCGTGAGGCGCTCAAGCGCTCCCGCCCGCGCGATGAGGTGCTGGGTGAAGAGTTTGGTGGCGAGGCCTGCTTCGAGGGCCGCCAGTGGGTTATCGACCCTATCGACGGCACGAAGAATTTCGTGCGCGGCGTCCCCGTCTGGGCCACCCTCATCGCGCTGTTGGAAGACGGCGAGCCGGTCGTCTCCGTCGTCTCCGCCCCTGCCCTGCGGCGCCGCTGGTACGCAGCCAAGGGCGGCGGCGCCTACCGAGTTTTCGGCGGGGAGCCGAAACGCCTGCGTGTTTCCGAGGTCTCCAAACTGGAAGATGCTTCTCTGGCCATGAGCTCCTTGTCTGGGTGGCGGCCGAAACGCGACGCTTTCATCTCATTCACGGACAAGGTCTGGCGCCTGCGCGGCTACGGCGACTTCTGGAATTACTGTCTGGTGGCCGAAGGTGCCGTCGACATCGCTGCCGAGCCCGAGGTCTCCCTCTGGGACCTAGCAGCCCCAGCGCTTCTTGTGACTGAGGCCGGTGGCCGCTTCACCAACGTCCGCGGCGAAGACGGCCCCCACGGCGGCTCAGCGCTGGCCTCCAACGGCAAGCTTCACGACGCCGCCCTCAGCGCCTTGTCCTAGCTTCTGCGCGGCGCCCCAACGTCGCACGCCAGCGAACCGTGCCGCGTACAGGTCACTTCGATCAAATAGGGCCCCAGATCTTTAAAGATCTGGGGCCCAATTTGTTAGAAACGTACTTCTAGTTCTCCGGAAGCACGAATCCAGAACCTGGGCCCTCGCGGCGGTTGAGATCCGCGATGATGGCATCGGTATTAGCCACGACCGTCGGGTTGTGCAGCGCACCCTGCCACGGGGTGCGGCAGGACGGCAGACCCGGGACCAGTCCACGGGATACCGAGCCGACGATACGGCCGTCGCGGAAGACCGGAGCGCCGGAGTCCCCGACCATCGCGCACACCTGGTTAATCGTGATGCGCTCAGTGTGCTGGAAAGTCATGCCACAGGTGCGGCCAGTAGCTACACCGCTCTTGCAGGTAATATCGCCCGGCTGCGTGGTACCACCGATCGCCTGCGCGCTCACACCGTTGTAGCTGCGGGTTACCTCGGCCTGGGAGCCGAATTCGATGAGCGAATAGTCCAGGTTAGCGTTCTTCGCCACCACGGTGCCGGTGGGGCCTACCTGCCAGGAATCCGCAGAAGACACCGGATCGCCGACATTTCCACAGTGGCCAGCAGTAATACCGACCTTGCGGCCTTCGGCATCAGTGCCGGCTGCCGTCAGCGTGCACATGGTGTCCTCACGGATGTACAGCGGGGTACCCGGGCCGTACAGAGACTTCCCTTCGGTCATCGCAACGTTGGATTCCTCGGGGATCTGGGGAGCATCGTAGAAAGAACCAGGGACTCGGTGCAGAACGTACTCCGCGTGCGGTTTACCAGCAGCAATCTTGGAGAACAGGTCGTTCTTCCACACATAATTCGGATCCGTGCCCTGGGGTACAAATTCCGGCTGCGTGGCCTCCTCCAACAGTCCGATAGGAGTCGGGTTCGTCAGCGGTTCACCCGTGATGGCATCAGCGCCGGCATAATCCTGCTGCTCGGACGGGGCCGGCAGTTGCGTCTTCAGGTTTGCCTGCTCCGCGAGGCGCTGCGCCTCAGGCGAGTTCACGGCTCCCTCGACTGCCTGATTCACATCCTTCGATGCCGCTGCGGCAGCACCGTTGACGGCGGTATCGAGGGCGTCGGTCAGCTCTTTGTCCACGGGCTTGGTCTCAATACCTACGGACTGCAGATCCGTGCGTACCTGGTCGACAAAACCTGCTGAATCAATCTCCGGGATGGTGGGGAGCTCCTGAGCACCCGCCATTGGGTTACCCAGGAAGAACGCACCTGCGAAAGCCGAGCCCACAATGACTTTCTTAAGGTGCGGAATTTTTCTCATTGAGCAATTCCTCTTTTCATTTCTTCTCGTATTGGTCTATAAGACTTCCCCCATAATGACACGCGCACTGGGGTAGCCGTTTTCTAACGTGTGGGACTGTGTCCAAGCCGTTACACTACTGACAGTTTTCGGGTGCCCCCTCTTATCTTTCACCGCCTGCCGCGCCTCCGCAGACCTACTATGGAGGCATGTCTGAGACTGCCAATTCTTCGTCATCTCCTGCAGGCATTGCTGAGATAGTCGCTGTAATCCTGCGCGATAACCATGGCCGCGTTCTTGTCATCCGCGCCACCGATACTCCAGAATTCGTCCTGCCATTTGGCTCCATCGATGAGACCATTAATCCAGCTCGCGCCGCCCAGCTCATCGCCCACGAGGCTGTTCGGGCCGCGATTGATATGTCGAAGCTGCGCCGCCTAGCCACCTATGTCTCGCCTGCGGCCAATGACGCACCTCAGACGATCCACGCTCACGTCTATGTCTGTGAAGAAGAAATCTCCGTTGCCCATCCTGACAAGGAGATTGCAGAGCTAGCCTGGGTCGATCCCGCTGCCCCAGACGTCACCGTCGCCCCATTACTTAGGGAGAGGGTATTCCCCGCTCTGCAGGACCTCTAAGCCCATAGCGTCTAGACTCCCCACCATGATTACGCAGCGACTACTCCCCGTTCTCGCCGCCGGTTCCCTTGCCCTTGCACTGGCCGGCTGCGCCACCGATGACAGCACCGACGCCACGCTTTCCGCTGTCTCCCCCACCACTCAAGCCGCCAGCGCCGAATCTGGGGCTTCAACATCCGCAGACCCGCAGTCACACGACGCAGATTCAGCGGCCGCCGAACAGAAGTCACCCGAGACAAGCGAAGACGCGCACAGCGCCCAAGGCGCAATCCCCACTGCCGCCGACAGCGCCTGCACAACGAAACAGCTAGATATCAGTCTTGCCAACGAGCAGGGGGCCGCCGGCTCACGCTTGGCTGACATTACGTTCACCAACACTTCCCCCGCACCGTGTACGTTGCAAGGCTTTCCTGGCGTCTCCGCCGTCACCAATGACGACGGCACCCAGCTCGGCCCCGCCGCCGAGCGTGAATCGGGCCAAGAAACAGCAAACGTCACGCTCGAGCCCGGGCACTCTGCCCGTGCGGGCCTGAAGATGACCAACATCGGTGTCCTCGACCCAACTTCCTGCCAGCCCCAGGCGGCCGACGGCCTGCGCGTCTACCCGCCCGGCGAAACCGCCAGCGCCTTCATCCGAATTTCCGGCTTCGAAGGGTGCGCTGGCGATGCCAACTACCTCTCTATCCAACCGGTTACCGCAGGTTAAACCCGCTTAAAAGCAGCAGGCGTTCACATCGGTCTACACTCGCGGCCATGGAATCCAAGAAGCTGACGTCGCTGGTGTTTGGGAACGTTGTGCTGGAATCGCACATGACGAAGACAACTATTGTCGTCTATTCGGAAGACATGCGCTCCTGGTACTTCCGCCCGAGCCCCTATACGGAGCTCAAGGTGCCGCTCGATGAACTACAAGGACAACTGAGTAGAGCGCGCGCGGAGCTCATCTCAGAGCGCATTTTCGATAACGTCAAACTCGAGCTTGAGGAAAGCTACCCCGGAGGTGTGGACCGCGCACAGAAGGAACTCTGCGCCTGGCTTCGCCGTGCAGGCGACAGGGCTTAAGCGATGCCCGAACCACTCTCCTACTCCTCCACCGCAGGCTTCCCTCAGCTGCACATGTCCCGCGTCATCGACGCTGATTTTGACACCGCGGCCGACAAGCTCTTTAGCTGGGGGCTCCAGCGCAGCGGCCTCTTTCGGGTCAAGCCCAGCCACGCCATCGTAGAAGAAGGCGCAGAGGTCTCCCTCGGGTTAGGCCCATGGGAGTTTCGCTGCCGAGTGGTGGATGTATTCCACGAGGAGGGCCGCTGCGGCTTTACCTACGGCACCCTCCCCGGCCACATCGAGCGCGGCGAGGAAACCTTTACCCTGGAGCGCCTGCGGGATGGGCGCACGCTCCTGCTTGTCGACGCCTCCTCCCAACCCGCCCGCCTCGCCTTTCTGCGCCCGCTGCTCGATATTCCCCGGCGCGCGCTGATCCGCTTTTTCTACCTGCACGCTTTGGATGACTAATAGCGGGGTGTCAATGGGGCGCACTCCCCCTCGGTTCCACGCTCGCCTAGCGAGGTAACCACTTGGCATGTAACTTAACTCACATGCACACTTTCCCTCACCATACTTTCCGTTCCTTATCGGTGGCCTTAGCGGCCATTCTCGCGGTGTTAGCCGCGGCAGCTGCAACCGGGCTGTTTCCCTTAGCCGCCGCGGAAGACAAACCTTCAGAATCGGCCAACTCCACTTCCAGCAACATGGCTCCAACCATGGTGGTTTTCGATTCCTCCGGCTCGATGATCACCAACGATGCCGGCGGGCAGACCCGCATCGATGCCGCCAAGGAGGCCGCCCGCACCTTCATCACCGAAGCCGGAGATGACGCCCCTCTGGGGCTTGTCACCTATGGTGGCAACACCGGCGAAGCCCCCGAAGATGAGGCGGCCGGTTGCCAGGACATCACCGTGGTCGCACCACCCGAGGCCGGTAACTCTGAGAAGATGATCGCCCATATGGATGGCTTGCAGCCACGAGGATTCACCCCCATCGGCGAGTCCCTACGCAAGGCCGCCGCTGAGCTACCAGAGGAAGGCCAGCGCAGCATCATCTTGGTCTCCGATGGCGTTGCCACCTGCACCCCGCCACCCGTGTGTGATGTGGCGAAAGAGCTGAAGGAGCAGGGCATCGACCTAGTCATCAATACCGTCGGCTTCAACGTTGAGCCCGAGGCACAGCAGGAACTGCAGTGCATTGCCGACGCCACCGGCGGCACCTACGCCGACGCCTCCGACGCCGATAGCTTGGCCAAGGAACTGAACCGCGCAGCACCCCGCACCTTCAACGCCTACGAGTCAGACTTAGAGAAGATCGAAGGCGGCGAAACCGAAGGTTCCCCGGCCAAGGTAGACCGTGACGTAGAGGCCTTCTCCACCACTCTTCTCCCGACGGAGGGTAAAGGGCACTCAGCTGAATCCACTACTTTCTTCACCACCCCCATTGCTGAAGGCGAGCGCGTCGTTATTAGCGCAAACTCGACGCAAGAACCAAGCATCAACAACTTCCGAAAAGGTGGATCATTCTACTTGGGAATTCATGCTGCCGAGCTATCCTGCAAGCTCGACACCGCGACGGCCAATGAACTGGGGGTAAACCAGTACCAGACCGCAACCTTGTACAGCACCCCGGGCGGTGAAGAGGGCTGCGACTCCGATGAACTTGCCTTCTCGATCGAGCGAAAAGGTGATTGGAAGCAGGATGAGGAGCTCGGCGTAGAAGTGACCATCACCCGCTTTGGCGAGCCGAATATGGATGGACAACCGGACCCGGCCGAGGAAAAGACCGAACCCGGCCATGTCACGGCTTCCGGCGACGCCACTGAGGTTACTCCCGGGACGTGGTTTACCAACGCTGCTGAGCTCACACCACAGCAGCCAGTTCGCGCACAGATTGTGCCTGGTGAAACGCACTTTTATCGCATCTCTGCCGAACACGGGCAACAGGTTGCCGGCACGGTCTCCATGGTCGAAGAGGCCGATGACTTTGACAACAATGGGCCGGGTGACGCCCTGATCGTTACCGCGTACAACGAAGCCCGGGCACAGATTCACGTTGAGGGGTCCCACGCGACCATTCAGAAAGACACCAAGAAGGATTTCAGCTACCCAGCACCAATCCTCTTTGCCAACCGCTATGGAGGCTCGCACAACGATGGGTCTGGGATGTGGGAAACCGAAAGCGTGTGGCAGGGCGGCGAGCAATACATCGCTGTTAACTACGAGCAGCTCCTGACCGAGCAAGAAATTGACGAGAATACACAGCTGCCCGTACTGACCTATGACCTCGTGGCGGACGCCATGGGCGATCCCGTTCCGGAGCCAACTTTTGCACCGGTCAAACTTGAGACTGAGAAGCCTTCTGAGCCCGCGGAAAAAGAAGAGACCGAGAACCGCGCCCAAGACAATGACGACTCCTCGTTCCTCGAAGGCTTCCCCTTCCTCTTGGTAGGGCTCGGCCTTCTGGTCCTTTTCGGCCTCGTCATCGCTCTGGTTGTTGTCATCAGGAGGCTTAACCGCTAGCCAACATCACGCCCAATGTCGTTCACCGTAAATAGTGCCCAAAATTTTCAAAATTTCGGGGCTTATTTACGGTGACGGTCATGTCGTAGCTGTCGAAGCTAGCCCATAGGGTGGGCGCGCGGCGAAGCAAACCTGATACCTATCTATTCCACGAAGGGAATCCGAAATGTCCTATTTGAAACACAAGAAGTTCGCGGACGACAAAAGGCGCACAGAACAAGGGGAATTGGACATCGTGTGTTTCTCGTGGGACCGATCAGAAGCCGCAGCCACCCCGAAAGATGTCACAAACTACTATTCCGAGATTCAATCTCAGCTGAGTAGTAGCGACTGGGCCCAACTACCCGTCGAAATTTGCGTCGGTGCACACCCCGACATTACGTATACGCTTTTCCTGCCCCCGCGAATTAGCCTGTCCGACTGGGTAGGCAGCACCGACAAGGCATATTGGCTGGACTTCCTTGTCTATATGGATAGTCAGTATTTCGGCGCTGAGAAGCACAACTATCGGGTTGACCTTGCCCTGCTTATCGAAGCGCGCCGTTCCCGCGCCTAGTCGCCGCTACTGAAGCGGAGCCATCGCGTGTCTTAAAGTGTGTGCAACCGACAACGCCGTAATCGCGGAGGTTTTGGGGTTCACGGGACTAGGAGCAGATTCGCTCACCAGAGAGAACGCACCGGCAGAGCCCGTTACCTCGATGTGATGGTGCGTATCAGCCAGATTCGGAGAAGCAATGAGCTCAACCGATACGCGCTCAAGTGAACGCGCAAGCAACTCGTCATCGCTGGAGCCCCTGCCGCGAGTCGCCCAGGCAAGGGCGACGGAAACATTGACGTTGCCAGGGAATTTAGCAATCGCGTCACTAGGCCTGCCGCTGAAAAGTAGAAACGGTTCTGTTGCGTTTTCTAGTTGCGCTCGCTCTTCATCATTCATCCAGCCTTGAATGAGGGCTTCGGCTTTCTTGGTCGTTCGAATCTTTACGGTGTCCACGGCATTCGACTCTGCAAGCGCTGCCCACAAATCAAATCCACCGATCGCACCAGAGGTGACATGCACTTTTCCAGGGCCAGATAACAGTGTTTGGCGCGCATCAGGATCGGCCAAAGCGCCTACTGAAGTCAACACCAGATCCTTGCCACGTGTAATCACCGCCGGTCCGTGTTCTTTCGCCGCCGCAACGCCCGCGCATTCAACCACGATATCGTGGGCATCGATGAGCTTCGGAAGATTGTCATCATAAAGGGATACTCCCAGGGTGCCGCGTTCTCGGTGCGGGGCAGCATCACGAACAAATGCACTGACTTCGAATTCCGATGGGTCAAAGAGTGACACCAATTGACGCCCGATTGCGCCAAACCCAAGGAGCAATACTCGTGGAGCCGAAGCGGACATGACAATCCTCCATTACCTTGCGATTTATACGTGACCCCACTCTATCCACTTAGCTCTTGCCACAGGATTCCTAGACGCAAACGTCGTTGCGCAAATCTGGGCGCTAGTCGAAAACGAAGAAGCCCCACCAGCCATGTTGACTGGTGGGGTTCCGGAAGTTGGTAGCGGGGGCCGGATTCGAACCGACGACCTCTGGGTTCTCGCCCTCAAGTTCGAGCCACCTGCAGTTATTACCCTTTTACCTGCTGATTAGAGAGGTATAAGCATACTGGGCCTTACTGCGCCTTACCGCGGATTACCGACTCTTAAGTCCCGTTTTGAGTCCCACTTTCTTCACCGAGATTCAAGGCTCCCTGCATAGCGTCGACATCAGTCCAATCCGTGTAGTTGCGCGCGTTCACGTCGACGTCATGCCCGAAGTAGGCTGCACGCACCTGGGCGGGCACCCCTCGCGCGATGGCCCGGTTATTGAGCACCGTGCGCCAGTCATGGGATCTCATTAAAGCGATGTGGTCGTCCTGGACCTGCGCGCCGACATCTTTAAACAGAGCCGCTGACGCTTTCACGGCGTTGTCGGTGCGCCAGTGCGCCTGCTTGTCTCCTGGCGAAGGGATCAGTGGGTCGGTCGTTCCTAGTCCGTCGAGCCGGTTTAACCAAAACTTTTCGACACGCTTGTCCAGGAACGGGATAGAACGGCCTCTGTGCGTTTTGGATTGATCAGATGTAATGCTGATCGCGATTTGCCCATTAGCGACTTTTACAGATTGTCTCGTCGCCGCCAGCGCCTCTGAGATGCGAAGTCCCGTCCCCGCTTGTAGTAGTGCCAGCGCGACCACGTTGTCATGTTTTGCGATGGAGCTTGCTCGTCTGTCCGTACCCGGTGGTAACGGTCTGGCCGTATCGCGTGCAATGAGATGGTCTACAACGGCGTCGTATTGTGCGTTCGTCAGGGCGTGACCACCTTGCGGTTTATTGCCCTTCTTGACCTCGCCGAGGTCGATACTGATTCCGCGTAACGGGTTGTGGTCGATAACGCCCTCGCGGATGAGTTGATCCAGAATATACTTGCTCACGACAGTACGGGCCTGCCGTGCGGATTCCGACCCGTTTGCGGTGGCGATGGCCTGCAATGCGCGTTCGAGAGTTCGGAATTTCACAGCCTCGCCAATGGCATGTTTTCCAAGCTGTGCTTCGGCCTGTTTCAATGCGAGCTCATACCGGGCGCGCGTGTTCGGCCGCAGCCGTGCCGCCTGGATGGCCGGCTTAGAAACGTCGGTAATGAACGCCGAGAAGTTCTTACTCTTATCCCAATTGGTCGACGTCGAGTTGAGCTTGCTGTCCCGCTTCTCGACGGCAATTCGCCGGAATTCCCCCTTTGTCCTTGCCCGGATTGTCGGGCGGTAAGTCGTTCCGTCCCATAGTCGGACGGTGATTTTCGCTTCGTATGGACCACGCGGCGGTAAAGCGGCCCTTCCGGTTTTAGAGTGCGTTGATTTTGTC
>NZ_KV788167.1:0-3157 GCF_001807205.1 Corynebacterium sp. HMSC05D03
ATTGGCCTTATCGCTGATGCTTGTGCGCCGGGTGGAGGTTCCTCTAACGGTTCCTCCAAGTAAGAGAGACACTGACGCATACCGAGGGCCAGTCGGCCCAAAGTGGCCGGCTGCCATATAGAAGGTCAGTCTAAAGACCAGGCCCCCTTTTCCACCGTTTCCCTGCGGTGGGGAGGGGGTCTCGGTGATCCTAGGGTTCGGGGCGGGGGCACTGGGCAGCCGGTGCCCGGTAGGAGTGGGATGGTGGGAATAGGGGGACGTCGCCAAGCAATGCAGTGCTAAAAGTATGCGATAATTCGAGAATGACTACCGTAGGCGACATCGCAGGCCAGATCGGAACCCCTCTGACAGGAAACGCCACCAAGGTGCTGCTCTTGGGAGCGGGTGAGCTGGGCAAGCAGTTGGTAATTGCCTTTCAGAACTTAGGGCTTGAGGTTCACGCCGTGGACCGCTACGCAGGAGCACCCGCGCAGCAGCTTGCGCACTTTAGCTACATTGCAGACATTAGGGACCCGTACAAGGTGTGGGAGCTGACTGAGAAGATCAAGCCAGACTACGTGGTCCCAGAGGTGGAAACCGTCGCGGTGGAGGCGCTGAAGCGTATTGAAGAGTTCGGCACAACCGTCGTGCCCTCGGCGCGGGCGTGTGAGCTGACACAGTGTCGGGAGAGCGTGCGTGAGGTAGCTGAAAGCATCGGCCTGCCCGTCACTGCCTATCGCTTTGCTGAGTCCGCTGAGGAGCTGCAAGAGGCAGTGGGGGAGTTGGGGCTGCCGTGCATCGTGAAGCCGGATATTACGACCTCCGGGAAGGGCCACATCCTTCTTAAAGAAGAAGAGGACGTGGAGGAGGCCTGGGCCATGGTGCGCCACGTGTCCTCGGAGTATAAGCGCGTAGTGGTGGAGCGCTTCGTTGACTTTGATTATGAGGTCACGCTGCTTGCTGTGCGTTCCATCGACCCGGCTACGGGCAAGATGGCGACGTGGTTTAGTGAGCCCATTGGTCACCGCCACGAGAAGGGGGATCTGGTGGAGTCCTGGCAGCCGATGGCTATGAGTGAGGACGCGCTGGCGAACGCACGCTCCGTTGCGGCGCGTATCTCCAATGAATTGGGAGGGCGCGGTGTCTACGGCGTGGAGCTCTTCGTCGCGGGCGATGAGGTGTATTTCTCATCGGTATCGCCGCGTCCTTTGGATACCGCCATGCTGACTGGGTATACGCAGCGTTTCTCTGAGTTTGAGCTACATGTCCGCGCGATTCTGGGCTTCCCCATTGACGTGACATTGGTCAGCCCCGGTGCTGCGGTCATCTTGCACGCGGACGCAGAGCTTGATGATGTCTCCTACTCTGGCCTCGATGCTGCCCTTGCCTATGAGGAAACGGACGTGCGTTTGTTTGGTAAGCCGTGGGCTTATGCCGGCCGCCGCATGGGCATGGTGGCCACGACTGCCGAAGACGTTGAGACCGCCCGCGACAGGGCAGCGCTGGCGGCGGGAAAAATTACTGTCGGCCCGAATGCCGATAGAACTGTCCATGCCGAGTCGCAGCCCGTGGAGCCGTCCGCCAATGCCGTCTCCGATATTGAGGTCATCGAGGTCCCGGAGCCGGTTGTCGATGTCGACCCGAAACTCATCCGCTCCACCGACGATTAAAGAAACAGTGACGTTATAAGTTAAGGGGAATGATACCCTGTGCCTTGGCAGGGGAGCGGGGTGCTAAATGTGATTGAAGTGGCCGTGTGTTACGCACGGCCACTTCTGCGCATTTCTGGGGGCTATTTGTCGGCAGGTTGGAGAGGTGTGCGGGGCATCTTCCGTGTGGGAAGTCGGTTGGCTCAGCACCGCCTTAAGGAAACGCTTATGCAAAAACTTAAGAAACCTTAAATGGAGAAATCTAAGAAAATCTGAGTTATGTGCCGTGTCAACATTTAGGCGAACGTATTGTCGAAAAACGGCCTGAAGGTCGAGCGCACAGCACGTTTTACCTGTCGAAATGTCGCCATATGAGGGTATGAGGAAAAGTTATGCAGCAATCAACTATCTTGCGACTAGCTGTGAGTGATGATAGTCTCCTGAGTGGACTATAAGAGTACGTGAGATTCTTAAGGAAAATCGCCGGTCAGGGTGTAAAAACCTACGTCCAGATTTCAGATCGTCTCAGCGGAAACTTACTGCTGTGCAGAACAACTTGTAGACATTCACATCATTCGAAGAGGAAACGATGAGTAAATTAAGGAATATTTCCAGAGAGGGGTGGATGGTCCTTACTGCTGTTTTCACGGCAATAGCAGTGATTGCGGCCATGGTCACCGTTCCCTGGACGAAGGCCGGTGCGGCTGAGCCGACCGACTTCGTGCCGAATGAGACGCTTAGCCCCCATCACGTGAAAGATGGCCGTGACACCACTTGGGGTCCACTGGTGTGGGCTGGTGTACCAGAGGGGAAGCCTAAAACTAATCAAACTGGCAATGACGTCGGTTGGGGCTGGTGCATTGATTTCACAACCCAAGATCCGGCGGCTGTAAATAGGAAATATCACAAGTCGACGGCGGGCGCGCTTCGCTTTGACGACCCGAAGTATCAGGACGCTGCGATTGGTATGGCGATGAAGCTTCGTGATGCCACTAAGGCGGGAGATAAGAGGCTTACTGCGAATTACAGCGTTTACTTGGCTGCCCTGGTCTCGGACGCTGGAGGTCGCGCAGAGGCTATTAAGGTGATTCGGGGGGATGGCGTTGCCTATCCTGATCGCTTTGAGGCTTTTACGGGCAGTGAGGACGAGTTTACTTCCCTCACAGGCCTCCGGATCATAAGTGACTCTGGTAAATATGATGATCTTGATACTTGGTTTAAAGTTGACCCGTCGGTGACTATTGACCGTCAGCCGGCTGATGCCTTTATCACCATTGTTGGTCCGGACGGCAACTGGCGTATTCGCAAAGGTTTTGGTCAGCGAGTAGTTCCTGTTGACCAGCCGGGTCTGCCTGGTGGGGTAAAGATTTCCACGAAGGCCAATTTTGCTGAGGGTTCGACTCAGGTTGTTGCTGGTGCAAAGGTTGAGGACACGGTGACCTATGAGGGTCTGGTTCCGGGTAAGGAATACACCCTTAACGCTGAGCTGATCTCTAAGGCTGATGGCAAGACCGTTCTGGGTGAGGGTG